>CAKTED010000065.1 GCA_934546725.1 uncultured Oscillospiraceae bacterium
CTCGCCGACGCTGGTGTCCAGCTTCTTGTACTGGGCGTAGCGGTAGAGGATGGCGGCCATCTCCTGGCGGGTGATGGCCTGGCCAGGGCGGAACTCGCCGCTCTCATAGCCGGTGACGATGCCGTTGGCCGCCGCCCAGGCGGTGGCGTCGTCGCAGTAGGAGCCGCTCTTCACGTCCGGGAAGGGGTTGGCGCCGGTGACGGCGGGCTGGCCCTCCAGGCGGTAGAGCATGGCGGCGATCATGCCCCGGGTGGTGGCGGTGTCAGGCTGGAAGGTGTCCTCCGTGACGCCGACCATCAGGCCGTTCTGCAGGCAGAAGTGGACGCCGTCATGGTACCAGGCGCTGGCGCTGGCGTCCTGGAAGCGGGAGATGGGGCAGTCCTTGCCCCGCTGGCAGGCGCTGACGCCGGAGTAGTTGTAGGCGGAGCCGGGGACGGAGGCGTCCGGGATGTCCGTGCCGGTAGAGCCGCCGCCGGTGGAACCGCCGGAAGAACCGCCTCCGGTAGAGCCGCCAGTGGAACCGGAGTCACCACCGGTGGAACCGCCGCCGGTGCCGGAGTCGCCGCCGGAAGTCCCGCGCTTCTCGCCGATCTTCCAGAGCTGCGCGCCGTAGAAGGGGTTGGCGGTGCCCACGTAGAGCTGGTCATCGAAGATGGCCAGGGTGCGGCCGCCGTAGTTGAACTTATCATGGAAGCCGTCGTCCAGGACGAACTCCCAGTTGTCGCCGTCGGCGGTCTTCAGCAGGTCGAAGCCGGAGGTGTTGGCGGCCAGCTGCCGCTTCATCTCCACCACCATCCGGATGCCCTTCTCGTCGATGGAGTCGGTGATCCGCTTCAGGGCCGCCAG
Source organism: uncultured Oscillospiraceae bacterium (assembly GCA_934546725.1). GTDB lineage: Bacteria > Bacillota > Clostridia > Oscillospirales > Oscillospiraceae > RGIG6375. Next base: position 847 of record CAKTED010000065.1, read on the forward strand.
CAGCTGGGCCAGCTGGCTCTCGTCGGCGTCGCCGCTGCCGTCGCCGTCCTCACTGTAAAGGACGATCTCCCGGCCGGCTTCCGCCTGGCGCAAGGTCCGCAGGCCCTGGTCCAGGGTCTCGATCTCCTCCACGCTGAGGCTGTCCTTCTCCGCCAGGGTCTCCAGGCGGTCCGCCATGGCCTCCGCCGCGGTCAGCAGGGCCTGGGTCCCGGCGTCCAGGGTCTCTCCCTCGGTGAGGGCGCTGACCTGGTCCAGGGTATCCTGGAAGCTCTTGAGGTAGGCCTCCAGCATATCCTTCACGGAGATGTCCAGCACGTACTGGAAGAGGATGCTGGCGTCAAAGGTGGTCATATACATGGCGTCCTGATACTCCAGGAAGCGCCAGAGATAGACGGCGCACTTGCCCTTGAGCTGCTCGCAGGCGTCCGGGACCTCCTGGAGCTGGTCATTCTCCAGACGGAAGACCTTGGCGTCCTTCTTCATCAGGTTATAGAGGGGGGCCATCACGTCGGAGAGGCTGCGGCCGGGGTCGCCCTTCAGCGCACCCTGGACCCACTTGAACATCTGCGCGCCGGTGTAGGCCACGCCGCCGATGCTGCTGAAGGTGCCGATGTAGAGCTCGCCCTGATAGAGGTAGGGCGTCGCGGCGATGAAGCCGTTGGCGGGAGAGGCGGAGTCCGCGCCGTCCACCACCAGCTCCCAGTGCCAGCCGTAGGGGTTGGCGCTCTCGCCGCTCTGGGCGGGACGGCCCTTGTAGACAGCGAAGCCGGCGGAGTCGGAGATGATGGCGTAGAGCCAGTCGTTGTAGCTCACAAGGTCATAGAACTCGTTGCCCACGCTGGGGTCCTTGGGGTCGACGTAGGCCTCGAAATCCCGGTAATCGGCGATGTAGTTGCTGAAGGCCACGTCCTGGCGGGAACCGCCGTTGGGATCATAACGCTCGTCCTTCATCTCGGCGATGAAGAGGGGCACGTAACTATCCTTGTTCTCGTCGTTTTTCCAGATCTCCAGGTCGCTGGAGCTGCCGCCGAAGTACTGCACGCCGTGATAGACGCCGCAGGCCCGGAGACTGTTGTACTGGATGTGGGCGCCGGTGGAATCCTTGCCGGCCATATAGGCCACAGTGGCCCGGTCGTTCTGATCCACCCGGATCAGGAAGACGTAGTTGTTGCCGTAGGAACCGAAGTAGAGGTTGCCGTCCTGCTCCACCACGCTGCGGAAGGCGCAGCCCTCCGTCTGGGTGGCGATGGCCTTCAGCTCCTCGGGCATCTCCAGGACCTTGGTCTCCCCGGTCTTGGAATCCACCCGGATGATCTCGGGGACGAAGTCCTCGTCGCTGAGCTTGGTGTAGTCCGGCAGCTGGCCGTAGGTGAAGAGGTTGAAGATGCTGTAGAGCTTGTCCATGTCCTCCTTGCTGCTGGCGTCGATGCCGAAGCCGGCGGCCATCCGGCTCATGGAGCGGTAGGCCTCCCAGGAGATATAGGCCCGGTTGCCGCCGATGTAGAGGTAGTCGCCCCGCTGGGCCATGGCCCAGGCGTAGCTGTTCAGGCGGTCCGTGCCGTTGACGATGCCGTCATCCTCCCCGGGCTGGGTGGTGGGGTTGCTGACCTTCACCGCCGGGGTCCCGTTGTAATCATAGTGCCGGCCCTCATCCTCCGCGGCCAGGGCGGCGGCTGGCAGCAGTGTCAGCGCCATGGCCAGAGAGAGCAGCAGGCAGCCGAGCCGTTTCATTGTACGCTTCATTCGTTCGCGCTCCTTTTCTGTGCGTGTATGGTGGATGATTCCCAGGGAAAACCTGACACAGCCCCCTTCCATCGTTTACCTGGGATAATCTTTCCAGGCCCGTTCCCGGGCCTGTCCGGGGTCGTTTTCTTTCTCGGCAAGCAAATATACTCACTTTTTTGAATTTGTCAATCGGTTTTCTTCGACGAAATCCGCTTTCTGACAATTTTTTGGCGAACCCGGCAGATTGCCCAGACTTTGCCCCCGCCGGGCGAACGCCGTGTCCGCAATATGCGGACAATCCTGGGCGGAAAAGTCCTGCCCCCCGGCGGCATATGCCGCCGGGGCCGCGCATAGGCTGTAGCAAGCTCAAGCGGGGAGTGTTGCGGATTTGAAGGGCAATATCGAGGAGCGGGCCGCCGCGCTGGCCCAGTACATCATTGAGAACAAGGCGACGGTCCGGGCCGCCGCCGCAAAGTTCGGCGTCAGCAAGTCCACGGTCCACAAGGATATCTCCGAGCGGCTGCCGCTCTATGACCGGGGGCTCTACCTCCAGGCCCGGGAGGTCCTGGAGCTCAACAAGGCCCAGCGCCACATCCGGGGCGGCATCGCCACCCAGCGGAAGTACCGCCATCTCTGACGCCGCGCCCCCGGGGAGCCCCGGGGGCGCATCTGCGCGTTTCGTCGCCAAATTGTAACCATTTTTCCCTTGTTCTTTTTTTCGGGACGTGCTATCATAATGGGACCTTGGCGGCATTATGTAAATTTGCCGCCCATTCGGGAGTTTCGCGCGGCGCCGCCGCGCTTCGTTGAGGAGGACCCCGCCCATGAGCCGTTCCGACCCCCAGCCCCGGCGCAAGCGCCGCCGGAGGAGAAGCTGGCCCCGCACCATCCTGCTAATCGTGTTCGTCCTGGCCATCCTGGCCGGGATCTACGCCTGCCTCGTCCGCAAGCCCCAGGTAAAGGCCGCCCCGGCGGGCTCTACCTCCCAGGACGTCTCCTCGTCCTCCTCCGCCAGCTCCGAGCCCGCGCCGGTGAAGGAGCGCAAGGACGATTTCTTTACCATCCTGGTCTCCGGCCTGGACGATGACAACGGCGGCTCCGACACCAATATCCTGGTAGGCTTCGATGCCAAAAACCAGGCCATCACCTGCGTCAGCATCCCCCGGGATACCGGCGTCTACATCAACGGCAAGTCCCGCAAGATCAACTATGCCTACAATCTCGGCGGCATGGAGCAGATGCGCCAGACGGTGTCCGACGCCCTGGGCATCCCCGTGGACTTCTCCGTGGAGGTGAACCTGAAGGCCTTCGTGAAGCTGGTGGACGAGATCGGCGGCGTGGACTTTGAGGTCCCCCTGAACATGAACTATGACGACCCCTACCAGGATCTCCACATCCACCTGCAAAAGGGGATGCAGCACCTGAACGGCGCCGACGCCCTGAAGGTGGTGCGCTTCCGCCACAACAACGACGGCTCCGGCTACGGCACCGAGGACATCGGCCGCATCGGCACCCAGCAGGCGTTCCTGAAGGCGGTCTTTCAGAAGATGCTGGCCAACCCCCAGAAGATCACCGCCTACGCCCAGATCTTCTCGGAGTATGTGAAGACGGATCTGGCCGTCAGTGAGCTGGCCTGGTTCGGCCAGGAGGCTCTCCTGATGGGGATGGACAAGCTGAGCTTCTCCACCCTCCCCGGCGTCTGGAGCGACCGCCTGAACCGCTGGGTCATCGATCAGGACGCCGCCCTGGAGCTCATCAACAACGGTTTGAACCCCCGCGCCGCCGACCGCACCCTGGACGATCTCCACTTTGTCAGCGACTGACGCCCCATCACGGAAGGAGGACCCTATGAGAAAGCGTGTTCTGGCCCTGGCACTGGCGCTCACCCTGCTCCTCAGCGTCCCCGTCTCCGCCGCCTGGTCCGGCCTGCCCCGCACGGGGGCGGCCTATGCCGGGCAGCTCTCCGACGTCACGAAGGACTCCCCCTTCTACGAGAACATCGCCGCCCTCTGGGAGTACGGCCTCACCGTGGGCAAGGCAGACGGCAGCTTCGGCGTGAAGGACAACCTCACCGTAGGCCAAACCGTGATCTTCGCCGGGCGGCTCCGGAGCCTTTCCCAGACCGGGGACCCGGAGAAGGGCCCCGCCGCCTATCGGAAGGACGGCCAGGCGGCCTATGAGCCCTACCTTCTCTACCTGCAGGGCCTGAAGGCCCTGGGAGACGAGCTCTCCGGCACCTACGCCCAGGCCGCCACCCGGGCCGCCGCGGCCCACATCCTGGCCTCCGCCCTGCCGGAGGAGGCCCTGGCCCCCACCTACGGCACCCTGGTGGCCGAGTGCTACGCCACGGGCCGCTTCATCCCGGACGTGACGGAGTATACGGAGTATCAGCAGGACATCCTCCGCCTCTACCGGGCGGGGGTGGTGAAGGGCAGCGACGCCCAGGGCCGGTACTACCCCGCCTCCCCCATCAGCCGGGGAGCCATGGCGGCCATCCTCACCCGCCTGGCGGACCCCAGCCTGCGCTCCGCCCCGGACTGGAAGCTCCACAGCGCCAAGGACGCCACCCTGGGCGGCCTCATCCAGGGGACCCACCCCTATATCGCGGGACCGGAGACGGCGGAGGCGCTGCAGAGCGCTATTCTGAACACCCTCCAGCAGGGGAAGAACAGCCTGACCCTGCGCTTTGACCGCTCCCTCTCGGACGCCGACATCGACTGGCTGCTGGGTGAGAGCGTGAACGCCGTCCGGCTCCGGCCGGAGCAGTGCTACAACGGCGTCAGCTGCTCCTACAGTCCCGGCGGCCGCAGCGTGGACCTGCGCTTCACGGCCCTGGACCTCAGCGAGAGCGAGGCGGCGAAGCTCCGCGCCGAGTTCCTGGCGGACGGCATCGCCGTCCATGACCGGCTCTGGGCCGAGGGCAAGCTCCAAGAGGGCATGACGGAGAAGGAAAAGGCCCTGGTGCTCTTTGACTGGATCTGCGCCAACTGCGCCTACGACACGGGCTGCGACTATGACTCCCGCAGTCATACCGGCTGGTCCGTCTTCCGCAAGGGCCTCGCCGTCTGCGACGGCTACACCGCGGCCTACAACCTCCTCCTGGGGCTGGAGGGCATCGACTGCCGCTCCCAGGTGAACCCGGACCACATGTGGACCGTGGCCACCCTGGACGGGAGGGAGTACCACATCGATGTCACCTGGGGCGACCAGGGCTACGGCGCGGACCACAGCTGCTTCGCCATGACGGAGCGGGAATCCTACGCCATGCACGCGTGGTGAGAGAACGTGAAAAAGAAGTCCCCCGGATGGCAGAGCCATCCGGGGGATGTTTTTCGCGTTTCGCGGGGAGGAAGCGGACGATCCCGCGGTGGTCGGAGCGTGCGGCAGCGGGCCGCCGGGTCGTCGGCCCCTACGGAAGCAACACAGGTGGTGCCAAGCAGCGGGCCGTCGGGGGGGCAGCGACGGGCAATCGGAGGCGCTGTCCACGGTGGGAGAGGCTCAGAGGCTCTTGGCCAGGGTCCTGGCCTCCTCCATGGCCTTTCGGAGGGCGCCCTCGCCGTCGTAGCCCTGGATGTCCAGGCCGTCGGCGGCCACGCAGCGGAAATCCCCAAAGCCGAAGAACTTCTGGATGGCGGCAAGGTACGGCGCGCCCTGCTCCCAGTCGGAGCCCGGCTCATAGATGCCGCCCCGGGTGGTGAGGAAGACCAGGTGCCTGCCCCGGCAGAGGCCCTGGAGCCCGGTCTCCGTGGAGCGGAAGGTGATGCCCTCCACGGAGACGTTCTCGATGTAGATCTTCAGCAGCGCCGGGAAGCTGAGATCCCAGAAGGGGGCCGCCATCACGACAAGGTCCGCCGCCGCGATCTCGTGGGCGAAGCGGAAGCGGGGGTGGTCCGTCTTTCCCTGGGCCAGGAGGGCGTCCCGCTGGCGGAGGGATTCCGCCGTCAGGGGATAGAGGGCCTCCTCCATGAGGCAGCGTCGGGTCACTTCATACTCCGGGCTCAGGTTTTCCAGAAAAGCCTCCGCCAGCCGGGCGCTGCGGGACTCCGCCCCCCGGACGCAGCAGTCGATGTAGAGAGCCTTCATGCCTGTTCCTCCTTACTGAGCCGGTAGAGCGCTTCCAGCGCCACGGCGATCTCCCGTTTCTCGCCCACGGCGGTCATGTCCTCGCCGGAGGCGTAGCCGCCGATGGCGTCGGCGGTGTCCTTGCCCCAGAGGACCACGTTATTGAGGATGGACGCCGCCCGGAGGCCCCGGAGCCGTCCGGCGGTGAGGAGGGCGGCGGTCTCCATGTCCGCGCCGAGAGCGCCCTTGGAAGACCAGTACTCGGACTCTTCGTCATTGGTGTCGATGTAGAAGCTCTCGTGGCTGTGGACGATGCCCTCGTGATAGGGCCAGCCCTGGGCCTCGGCGGCCTCCTCGCAGTAACGGAGCAGATGACTGTCCGCCACCGCCGGGAAGCGGATGTCCACGTAGGCTTTCGACGTCCCCTCGTCCCGGATGGCGCCGCAGGCGAAGATCAGGTCGCCCAGGGCGATGCCCTCCCGCAGGGCGCCGCAGGAGCCGATACGGACCAGGGCCCGGACACCGATGTTGCGGAGCTCCTCCAGGGCGATGGCGGCGGAGGAGCCGCCGATGCCGGTGGAGATGGCGAGGATGGGGACACCTTTATAGGTCCCCTTCAGGGAGCGGAACTCCCGGTTATAGGCCAGCTCCTTCACGTTTTCCAGCTGTAAGGCAATACGGTCCAGCCGCCCGGGGTCCCCGGGCAGGATGGCGCAGCGGCACTGGACGGACTCGTCCAGTTGGATATGAGGCTGCAGCATAGGCGTTTTCTCCTTCTCTGTAAAGTGAAATGAACGTTCCGTCAGCGGTTCAGGACTTCCACTTGCAGGCCCGCCAGGACGTCCAGGGTCTTTTCGTGGAGGGCGGGGTCAAAGCTCGCGGTGAGGCGGGCGTCCACCACCAGCTGGGCGGCGGGATAGCGGCTCTGCAG
>CAKTED010000066.1 GCA_934546725.1 uncultured Oscillospiraceae bacterium
GACCTTGCCATGCTCCAGAAGCTCCATGTGACAGACTGTATCGAGTGCGGCTGCTGTACCTTTACCTGTCCGGGGCGGCTCAATCTTACCCAGTCCATCAAGATGGCCAAGGGCCGCGTGAACGCCCTCCGGGCCAGAAAGTGACGAAAGGAGCTGCTGATTTTGGAAAACACCGATATTAAGCTTACAATCTCATCCTCGCCCCACGTCAGGACGGACGAGGGTACGCGTTCCATAATGCTTGACGTTATCATCGCGCTCATCCCCGCGCTTGCCGTGGCAATGTACATGTTCGGCTTCCGCGCACTGCTCGTAACGGGCGTGAGCGCCGCCGGCTGCGTATTTTTCGAGTGGGCATACCGGAAGCTGCTTAAGAAGGACGGTACGATCGGCGACCTTTCCGCCGTTGTTACCGGCATGCTTCTGGCATACTGCCTGCCCGTCTCCGCTCCGCTGTGGGTCGTACTCGTGGGCGACTTTTTCGCCATCGTGATCGTCAAGCAGCTGTTCGGCGGCATCGGCAAAAACTTCGTAAACCCCGCTCTCGCGGCAAGAGCCTTCCTCTTCTCCTACCCCGTGGTCATGTCCACCTGGGTACTGCCGCTGAGATACGACTCCTTCTTCTCCGTGAACATGACGGACGCCATTACCGGCGCGACCCCGCTCGCCTCGCTGAGCGCCTCCGTCCTGCCGAAGCAGACAACGCTTCTCCAGGCCTTCTTCGGCCAGGTGGGCGGCTCCATGGGCGAAATATCCGCCTTTGCACTGCTGCTCGGCGGCATCTACCTCGTCGTGAGAAGGGTCATCTCTCCGCGCATCCCGCTCTGCTATCTGCTCACAGTGGCAGTCGTTACGTTCATCTTCCCGCGCGGCAACGATAACCTGACCTGGATGGCGTGGAACCTCTTCAGCGGCGGCGTAATGCTCGGCGCAATATTCATGGCAACGGACTACGCCACATCCCCGCTCACCCCGAACGGGCAGATAATCTACGGCATCGGCTGCGGCCTGCTCACGGTATTCATCCGCTATTTCGGCTCCTATCCCGAGGGCGTTTCCTACGCCATTCTGCTCATGAACGTGTGCGTATGGCTCATAGACAAGATAGCGCCCCCCGCCCGCTTCGGCTACACCCGCGAGATGAAGCGCGCGGACAGGGCAAAGGCAAAAGAGGCAAAGGCCGCCGCAAAGCTTGCAAAGGAGGCTGACGCAAAATGAGTAAGGCAAACTCCTCCGGGCAGTCCATGGCGCGGCTCGTCATAGTTCTTTTCGTAATAACGGCCGTTACGGCGCTGCTGCTCGGTCTTGTAAACTACATAACGGCCGATACCATCGCCGCCAACACAAAGAAAAAGACCGATACGGCCATGAGCGCCGTGCTTGAGGCCGACAGCTATACGGCCGCAGACGGTTACAGTGACCCCAGCGGTCTCGTTACCGCCGTTTACACCGCCCTTGCGGCGGACGGCAGCGAGCTCGGCCACGTCGTCGAGGTGGCCCCCATGGGCTTCGGCGGCGCTATAAGCATGGTCGTCGGCATCGACGCCGAGGGCAAGGTCAGCGGCGTTTCCATCGTCAAAATGACCGAGACCTCCGGTCTTGGCGCGAACGCGAAAAATACAAGCTTCAGAGAGCAGTACGTCGGCAAAAGCGGAACTCTCGCCGTATCGAAGGACGGCGGCGAGATAGAAGCCCTTACCGGCGCGACGATAACCTCCCGCGCGGTAACGAACGGCGTGAACGCCGCGCTTGCCGCGGCGGCCTCGCTTGAATCCTGAAGGAGGCGCGTAAGATGAATGTAAAACAGCAGTTCAAGGAGGGGCTTACGAGCAACAACCCGGTGCTCGTTCAGCTTCTCGGCATGTGCTCCACGCTTGCAATAACAACAACTCTTTTCAACGGCCTCGGCATGGGTCTTTCGGTAACGATCATCCTGATCTGCTCAAACGTCGTTATCTCCCTTCTGCGAAAGGTCATCCCCGCGAAGATCCGCATAGCGGCATATATCGTTCTTATCGCCGGCTTCGTTACGATAATCGACCTGCTCATGCAGGCCTTTCTGCCGGACCTTTCCGAGTCGCTCGGCGTTTTCATCCCGCTCATAGTCGTTAACTGCATCATCCTTGCTCGCGCCGAGGCCTTCGCCTCCAAAAACGGCGTTGCAGCATCCGCCGTTGACGGCCTTGCGCAGGGCATCGGCTACACGATAGTGCTCGTCGTAATGTGCGTTATCCGCGAGTTCATCGGAAACGGCACCTTCGGCGGCGGTCTCATAGGCCCCGAGGGAGCCGGAATACGCATTCTTCCGCAGGAATACACCACGCTCCTCATGATCCTTCCGTTCGGCGGCTTCCTCGTTCTCGGCGTTCTCATCGCCGCCGTGCAGTACTTCACGAACAGGGCGGAGGATAAGAAGAGAAAGGAGGAGCAGAAGTGACATTTTCCGAAATAGTATCGCTCGCGCTCGGCGCGATCCTCATCGAGAACTTTATTTTCTCCAAATTTCTCGGCATCTGCCCCTTCATGGGCGTTTCCAAAAAGACGGATACCGCGCTCGGCATGGGCGTGGCCGTCATATTCGTCATGACCGTGGCCTCAATTTTCTGCTACATTGTAAACGCGTTCCTGCTCGTGCCGCTGCACCTTGAGTTCATGCAGACGGTGGCGTACATCCTCGTCATTGCCTCGCTCGTTCAGTTCGTTGAGATGTTTTTGCAGAAGATGATCCCCTCGCTTTATCAGGCGCTGGGCATCTATCTCCCGCTCATCACCACGAACTGCGCCGTTCTCGGCGTCGCGCTGCTCAATACGCAGAATAATTACAACTTCATCGGCAGCGTCATATACGGCTTCACCGGCGGAGTCGGCTTCCTGCTTGCCATCGTTCTCTTTGCAAGCGTCCGCGAGCGGCTCGACTGCACCGCCGAGTGCCCGAAGGCCTTTGAAGGCTTCCCCATCGCGCTGGTATCCGCCGGACTTATAGCCCTTGCGTTCATGGGCTTTTCCGGCCTCAAAATATAAGGAGGTAAGGCAAAAATGACAACTGTACTTTACGCCGTGGCCGTGCTCGGCATACTCGGCGCGCTCTTCGGCTTCGTCCTCGCCTACGCCTCCAAAGTATTCGCCGTTGAGACCGACCCCCGGCAGGATGCCATAGTCGAGGCCCTTCCCGGCGCGAACTGCGGCGGCTGCGGTTTTGCGGGCTGCTCCAATTACGCCGAGGCCGTTGTAAAAAACGGCGCTCCGTGCAATAAATGCGCCCCCGGCGGCGCTCCCGTGGCAGAAAAGATAGCCTCCATAATGGGCGTGAGCGTTGAGCACTCCGAGCCAATGGTAGCGTTCGTTCGCTGCGCGGGCGGAAACCGCGCGGCCACAAAATACAATTACAGCGGCATTGATGACTGCGCCGCAATATACACCTCCCTTGGCAACGGCATGCATTACTGCGTCAACGGCTGCCTTGGTCACGGCAACTGCGTAAGAGCCTGCAAGTTTGACGCCATCCACGTTGAAAACGGCGTCGCGGTAGTCGACCGAGACGCCTGTAAGGGCTGCGAGGCCTGCAAAAACGCATGTCCCAAGGACATGATCGTAATGATCCCCTACTCCGCTCAGTACGCCGTCCCCTGCCACAACCCGGAAAAGGGCAGCGTAACGCGCAAATTCTGCGAGGTCGGCTGCATGGGCTGCAAGCTCTGCGAAAAGAAATGTCCGCATGACGCCGTCCACGTTGAGCACAATCTCGCCTGCATCGATTACAGCAAATGCCAGCACTGTGGCATCTGCTATGACGTCTGCCCCCGCAACCTTATAAAAAGCTTCGACAGTGCGTACGTCAAGGCCGAAAAATAAAAAATAAGCGGCATGTAAATTCATATCAGTATCACAGCGCAGGCGGCGCAGACAGGGCAAGGCAGCTTCCCTGTCTGCGCCGCTTATTTTACGGCTCGATCGCTCTCCATATATGTCAATACACCTGTATACACGCATGTGATGGTATTGCTTTTACATACTTTTCACAAATCCGGGCAAACATGTTCAAAAGTGTTTGCTTTCACCGACGAATTGGGATATAATCAATTTATATTGTATATTCTGCCGATATCTGCGCATACCGGCATACTTATTTTGGAAACGAGGTACAAATGCCATGCTGCCGGACGAAAAGCTTAATCTTAGCATGCTCTGCGATTTTTATGAGCTGACCATGGGCAACGGATATTTCTCCCACGGGATGATGGATCAGATCACATACTTTGACGTATTCTTCAGGTCCGTACCCGATAACGGTGGCTTTGCGATAGCCGCCGGACTTGAGCAGGTAATAGACTAAATCGAAAATCTTCACTTCAGCGCCGAAGACATCGAATATCTCCGCTCGCGCAACCTTTTTTCGGAGGATTTTCTCTCCTATCTTGCAAATTTCAGGTTCACCGGCGACATTTATGCCATTCCCGAAGGCACGCCGGTATTCCCCCGCGAGCCGCTGCTTACCGTGAGAGCGCCCGCCATTCAGGCTCAGCTTATCGAGACCTTCGTGCTGCTCTCGCTCAATCACCAGAGCCTCATCGCCACCAAGGCCAACCGCATAGTACGCGCGGCCAGGGGCAGAACGGTGCTTGAGTTCGGCTCCCGCCGCGCTCAGGGAGCGGACGGCGCGATTCTCGGCGCGCGCGCGGCATATATCGGCGGCTGCGCCGGTACCGCCTGCACCGTATCCGACCAGCTCTACGGCGTACCGGCGGGTGGAACGATGGCTCATTCCTGGGTGCAGATGTTTGATTCGCAGTACGATGCCTTCAGGGCCTACTGCGAGACATATCCGCACAATGCCACGCTCCTTGTTGACACCTATAACACGCTCAAAAGCGGCATCCCGGACGCCATTCGTGCGTTTAACGACGTTCTGAAGCCGCTCGGCATCAAAAAATGCGGCATACGTCTTGATTCAGGAGACCTGGCCTATCTCACCCGTCAGGCTCGCAGAATGCTCGACGACGCCGGCTGGACAGAATGCAGTATAACCGTCAGCAATGCGCTTGATGAATATCTCATCAGCGACCTTCTTGCCCAAAATGCCTGCATTGACTGCTTTGGAGTTGGTGAACGCCTTATCACAGCCAAATCCGAGCCGGTCTTCGGCGGCGTATACAAGCTCGCCGCGATCGAAGCGCCTGACGGCACCATTATTCCAAAAATAAAGATCAGCGAGAATGTAACGAAAATAACAAACCCGCACTTCAAGAAGGTTTTCCGCCTTTTTGGCAACGATACCGGCAAGGCAATAGCCGATTATATCTGTCTGCACGACGAAATATTGGACGAAAGTCAGCCGCTCACCATATTCGACCCCGACGCCACGTGGAAGCAGAAAACCATCAGCAATTTCACTGCGAAGGAGCTTCAGGTACCGATTTTCAAAAACGGCGAGCTTGTTTATGCAAAGCCCTCTTTGGACGATATCCGAAAATACTGTGCCGAGCAGCTTGATACGCTTTGGGACGAGGTGAAGCGCTTCGATTATCCGCATAACTACTACGTTGACCTGAGTAATCTCCTCTGGAGCATCCGCTTCGACCTTCTCCGCAGCAATGACTGAGCAGAAGACGACAGCTGCTGCGGCCGAGCGGCGCCGCGGCGATATCGTTGAGCTCCTGTCCGCCGCCAGCGGCCCAGTAAGCGCATCGTCGCTCGCGGCCCGCTTTTCCGTAAGCCGCCAGATAATCGTTGGCGACATAGCGCTCCTTCGCGCCTCCGGGACGGATATTTCCGCAACTCCCCGCGGCTACGTCATCTCCCGGCCAAAGGCCGGACTGATCCGAACCGTCGCCTGCGTACACGACATGTCGTCCCTCGCGGACGAACTGAACATCATGGTCGATAACGGCTGCACGGTGCTGGACGTTATCGTTGAGCACCCGGTTTACGGTCAGATATCCGGCAGGCTCGAGCTCAGCTCGCGCTACGACGTTATGCAGTTCTGCGAAAAGCTCCAGACCGAGGCCGCCCCTCCCCTCTCCTCACTCACAGGCGGCGTTCATCTCCACACTCTGCTCTGTCCAGACGACGACGCCTACCGCAGGGTATGCACCCAGCTTCGTGAAAGAGGAATAATTTTCAGCCAACAGGCACAAAATTCCGATCAGGGCTTGACAAATTGAACACATTCGATATAATGAGTATGCAGCTGTCATGACACATGCATACTCATTTACTTTTGAGGTGGTTAAATATGGGAGGCCTGAAAAAATTTTTTGCGAAGATAAAGGCATTTTTTGTCCGCAAAAACGTTGTCATCTCCGGCCGCAGATACGGCGTGGACGCGCTCGGCGCCATGGCTCAGGGACTGTTCTGCAGTCTGCTCGTCGGCACGATACTTAATACTCTCGGAACTCAGTTTCATATCGGCTTTCTTTCGGCTACGATCGTGACCATAAACGAAAAGGCCTATACGATCGGCGGCCTCGCCTCGGCAATGGTCGGCCCGGCAATGGCCGTTTCCATCGGCCAGGCGCTCACGGCGCCGCCGATGGTGCTTTTCTCTCTCATTCCCGTCGGCTTTGCAACGAACGCCATAGGCGGGGCCGGCGGCCCGTTGGCCGTATACGTCGTGGCCGTCATTGCGTCAGAGGCCGGCAAACTCATCTCGAAGGAAACAAAGGTGGATATCCTCGTCACGCCCATAGTAACGATCCTCGTCGGCATCGGGCTGGCCGCCGCCATCGCCGCGCCCATAGGAAAGGCCGCGAGCTATGTCGGTACGCTCATCATGTGGGCAACGGAGCTTCAGCCCTTCCTCCTGGGCATCGTCGTCTCCGTCCTCGTCGGCGTGGCGCTCACGCTCCCCATATCCTCCGCCGCTATCTGCGCGGCGCTGGGCCTTACGGGGCTTGCAGGCGGCGCGGCCGTTGCGGGCTGCTGCGCGCAGATGGTCGGCTTCGCGGTAATGTCCTTCCGTGAAAACCGCTGGGGCGGCCTCGTAAGCCAGGGCATCGGCACATCAATGCTGCAAATGCCCAATATCGTCAAAAATCCGCGCATATGGATCCCGCCCACGCTGGCCTCGGCCATCACCGGCCCGCTGGCGACCTGCCTTTTCAAGCTCCAGATGAACGGCGCTGCCGTAAATTCCGGCATGGGTACCTGCGGCTTCTGCGGGCAGATTGGCGTATATACCGGCTGGGTGGCGGATATTGAGGCCGGAGTAAAGGCCTCAATAAGTGTTATGGACTGGGTCGGACTGATACTCATCTGCTTTGTCCTCCCCGCCGTTCTCAGTCAGATATTCTGTCTGCTTCTCCGCCGTGCAGGCTGGATAAAAGAAAATGACCTCAAGCTTGATTGATCGCAGAAATGCTTTATCGACAAACTGCCCCCGGAGCCGTTATGGCTCCGGGGGCAGTTGCGCGTGTCGACAAAGTCGACGCGCTCTCAAAGAAATGCAAGCATTTCTTTGAAGAGTTGCAGCCTGCTG
>CAKTED010000067.1 GCA_934546725.1 uncultured Oscillospiraceae bacterium
CTCCAGTGCGTCATAATCCCGCTGCCGCCCGCGCTCGCTCCCGGGCTGAGCCATATTGTCCGCCCGGAACAGCTCAATAAGCTCAAAAAACGTCTCCGCGCCAAATCTGTTCAGCCGCCGCTTTACTGTTCTCCGCTCCACGGGTATCGGTGCGCCGTGCGCTCCGATGAGCGTCAGCACCCTGTCGCGCAGCGCATTATCAAAGCGCAGGCAGCTCATTATCTGCCCAGATATTTCCATGCCGCGTTTTTCATGACCGTAAAAATGCCCGCTGCCGTCCCCATCCATTGAAAAGCAGTCCGGCTTGCCCACGTCGTGCAGCAGCGCGGCCCAGCGAAGCGCAGGCTCCGGCGGAGTATTTTCAAGCGCCGTTACGCTGTGCTCCCAGACGTCGAAACAGTGGTGAGCATTATGCTGCTTAAAACCGAACATCGGCGCTATCTCGGGCATTACGACAGACAAAACCTCCGCATATCGCCGCAAAACGGCGGCGGCATTTTTGCCGCAGAGCAGCTTTGTAAGCTCCTCCCTCACCCGTTCCGCCGCAATATCGCTCAGAAGCTCGCGCCTGTCCACCGCTGCCCGCGCCGTATTCTCCTCAAGCTCAAAGCCGAGCGTGGCGGAAAAGCGAATCGCGCGCAATATGCGCAGAGCGTCCTCCTCAAAGCGGCGGTCAGGCACACCGACGCAGCGGATAAGCCCCGCGCGAATATCGCCCGTCCCGCCGAAGCGGTCAACAAGCCCTTTTCCCGGGCAATATGCCAGTGCGTTCATCGTAAAATCACGGCGGCCGAGGTCCTCGCTCAGCTTTTCCGTAAAGCGCACGCTGTCCGGGTGGCGCTTATCGCTGTATCCTCCGTCCACGCGGTACGTTGTTATCTCCAGCGGCATGTCGTTTACAAGGACGGTCACCGTTCCGTGCTTCAGCCCGGTCTCGATTACGCGAAATCCCTCAAAGGCCCGTTCCGTCTCCTCCGGCAGCGCGCTCGTCGTCATATCCCAGTCCTTCGGCGCTGCTCCCATCACAAGGTCGCGCACGCAGCCGCCGACGAGCCACGCCTCATACCCGGCGGCTTCAAGCATACCAAGCGCCGTCTTCGCCTGCGGAGCAATTTCAAAGCCGCACCCGCCCGAGGCATCAAGTCCGGCAAGGGAAAGCTTTTCGCTTCGGGACAGGCGCTTTATCGCGGCCTCGCGGCGCAGAGCTGCGGGCTTATCCCCGCACGCCTCGCAATACACCAGCTCAACGGGGCCGCGTCCGCGCGTATATTTCGCCCCGCGGCCCGAGTTATGCGCGCCGAGTCTTCGCTCAATATCATCCGTCGAGCCGGTATAGAGCGTATTGTCCGCGCAGCGCAGAATATATACCATACAGTTCATTTTTCCGCAATTCACCTGCCGCATTTCATTCTATGATACAAATATAACCGCTTACGCGCAATAAAATCAAGCACAAAATGCCGGTACAGACGCGATCAGCGCATCCGTACCGGCATTTTGCATTTTGGCAGTTAAACAGAGACAGGTATGGTAAAGAGCATCAGTCCAGGAACTTTGCGTAGCCGGTTATCATTATGGGATCAAAGCCCTTGCCGAAAACGCAGCCGAAGGTCATGCAGCGGTCATAGTCCTGAAGCATGATAACGTGATCCGTGAAAAACGGAGCGCAGACGTTCTTGAGTATATCGCTCTTCATATCAACAAGGTAATAGGGTCCGCCAAGCTTTGCGGCCTTATATGCGTTCTCCGCGATTTTTCCGTCGCGGGGAGACCACGCGGCCTTTACGGTCTTATCGGAAACGAACTCCTGATTCACATATCTTCCGCATCCGAGCACCCAGCGAACCTTTGTGCCGACCATCTCATCTCCCGCGCAGGAATGGGCAGAAGCGCCCTCAGCGCCCCTGATCGTGCCGAACACCCAGTCGCCCTCAAGGATCATGGTTACGGCGGAGCTGTTTAGGTCTATCGCCGCAGCATCAAAGCCGAAGCGGACGAAGTACAGCCCCGGCGCGCACTTGATGCACTCATAGTCAACGAGCCTGCCGTTGAAAAGGACATTGACCCTGCATTTGAAGTCGAGCGTATATTCCTTTCCGTCCGCCTCGACGGTGAAGGTCTTATCGACCAGCTCGTAGTTATGCGGATAGCGGTACTGGCCTATTCCGTACTGCTCGGCCATATTGGCCATGCTTTCTATATAGACGCCGCCCTCGTCGTAAAAATAATTTCTGGAATTCATGCTGTATCTCCTTTCCGTATCCCGCCGTCAGACCGTATACGCATTATCTGCGTACAGGACTTCCTCGGGAAGCTCAACGGGGTTGCCGAAGGAACCGAAGAGGGTGCGGCAGGGAACGATCTTCCCGCCCTCGCCTACGATGCTGCCGAAGGTCCGTCCGGCATGATACATGCGGTCATAATTCTGAAGGAATATCATGTTGTTGCAGCGGAAAACGGGGCCCTGAAGCATGCGCTCCATAAGCTCCTCCGTCAGGCAGAAGAGGTACATTTTATCCTTTATTTTGATAACGCGGGTAACGTCGTCATGAGACGGAAGCTTTTCAAAGGGTCCGCCAAGGTTCTGTACGGCCTTACTGTCATCCGGCCATGTGAGCGTATAATAGTCGGAATCATAGTATTTATGATGCGTCCACATCTCAAAGTTCCAGTGCCACTCTACCGTGGTGCCGACAAGCTCGCTGCTGAAGCAGTGCCTTCTGAATGGCAGCTCCCTGCCCTCCACCTCGATCGCGCCGAAGTCATACTCGCTCTTCACCAGGAAGGGCAGGCGCTTATTATAGCCGATATGGCAGTAAACGCGCGTTACAAGGCGCTGCGTAAGATCGATGACGAAAAGCTCGTTGGCGCGCTTATCGGTATCAAGCGTTTCCACAACGTCAAAATCTACAAGGTATGTAGTATCGTCGCCCTTGACGCATTCGTAAACGGCCTCTCTCGGCTCTGCTCCGTCAATGCTCCAGGTGCAGGTCTTTTCGCCGGTAAAGCTCAGGTAATAATCGTACCCGCCGTCCATGATAAATTTGAAGCTCTGCCCGGCAAGCTCGCCGCAATGAGCCTGGCAGAACTGGTTAATGGCATAAAACGGGCGCGGATAATCTCTAAGGTTCAAACCGTTCATCTCCATTCTGAATGATATGGCCGCGAAGCCATCAATAATTAATTATATTAAAACATATTATTAAACAGCTGTCAATGCTTTCCGGAAAATTTAAGAATGCTAATTAATCGTTTTCATATCAGCATTGTATGTTTGTATGTTTAGCGGACGATTTTTTCTCTTTTCATTTTCCTCCCTCCTGTGCTATACTGTTCAGGCTGACATACATATATTCGGGCGGTGCATATGCCGCATTGAGCGTGTCGATAAAGTCGACACGCTCTCAAAGAAATGCAAGCATTTCTTTGAAAAGTTGCAGCCCGACGCGCGCACTCGCTACGCTCGCACACTTGCGGGCTGAGAAGAGTTTTTTCCGAGGTACACGCCCCCGGAAAAAACGAGATTCGATTTTATTCCGTCATCTGCGGATGACGGAACTCTGCGAGGCTATTGCAGCAAGCAAAGCTTTTTCGACAGACCGGGGTGGCCCATGCGCCGCACTATCATTATAATGAACAGGAGTTATAAAAAATGAACGATAAGGAAATCGCGGAGATCCGCCGCAGACTCAAGCCGGACAAGACGAATATAAACGAAATAATCGGCTGCTATGTAAACGAAAAGCACGAGATCATATCCGAATTCAGCCAGTCGCTGTCGATAACATCCGAAGAAGAGGCCGGGGCATTTCTCTCGATATTCAGGCGCGCGCTTTCGGGGACGTCCGGGCAGAACCTGATAGACATCGTTTTTTCCACGGAGCAGGTCATGGACAGCGACGAGCACCGCCTGCTCAGCGCTCTGCGTTCCTCCGAGCTTAAGGATGATGGGATCATACAGCAGCTCATTGATAAAATAGTTGAACGCACCGAAATGGACGGCAATTATCTCATTCTCCTCGCCCACGAGGTTTATGACGTTCCATTTCGCGCAAAGGACGGGCTTTCAAACCGCGACGCATCCTCGCAGACCTTCTCCTACATTCTCTGCGCTCTCTGCCCCGTAAAGCTCGCCAAGCCCGCCCTGAGCTACCATGCAGAGCAGAACGAATTTCACAAACGGGATATGGACTGGGTGGTCGCCGCGCCGGAGCTCGGCTTCATGTTCCCCGCCTTTGACGGTCGCTGCACGAACATACATAACGCGCTTTATTACACAAAGGATACGTCAAAAAGCCACGATGACTTCATAGACGCCGTTTTCCACACGGAGCCTCCCCTTCCGGCCGACGTTCAGAAGGAAACGTTTCAGGCCCTCATTGCGGACTCACTCGATTCCGAGTGCAGCTACGGCGTGGTCCAGGCGGTGCGCGACCACATCTGTGAAAAGCTTGACGATCACAAGGCCTCCGGCGAGGATGAGCCGCTCGTCATAAGCAAGCGCGACATATCGCGCGTTCTCAGCGACTGCGGCGTATCCGAGGCTGCCGTGGAGGAATTTGAGGCAGGCTATGACAGCGAATACGGCGAGGGCGCGGTGCTTGACGCAAATATCGTCGCCGACCGCAAAAAATTTGAGCTGCGCACGCCGGACGTTGTCATCCATGTCGCTCCCGACCGCAGCGACCTCGTCCAGACCCGCGTTATAAACGGCAAAAAATATATTCTTATCCGTGCGGACGACGGAGTTGAGGTAAACGGCGTGAGCATAGACATAAGGTCCGACGAATAAAGCAACAGGGCGCTGCGATTCGCAGCGCCCCGCATTATATTTGAAATTATATCAATAGTTATCGTTGAACAGAAGTCTGCCGTCCTCTGAATAGATCATTCCGCCCCAAGTATCCGAAAAATCGCTTTTTTCAGGCTCGCATTCGTCGTTCAGGCTCAGCTGATCGATATATGCTCTGTACCGCAGGCCATAGCCGTCCGTCAGCTCAACGTACATCTCATAGCTGTCTCCGGGCTTCAGCTCGTGCTTTTCGGAAACCTCGATCGCGGCGCTGAAGCTGTCATCTCCGCCGCCAACCATGCTCACTACCTGAGCTGTGTCCGCTTCTCCGCCATTATCCGGCTCCATGGTTCTGCGGCTTATCTCAGCTCCATTAAAGGTCTCCACAAGCTCAGGGCTCTCCGCTCTGTACGGCAGGCTTCCCTCCCCAATGTCGGCGTACACGGTGCCTTCCACATGCTCGGTATAAACGCCGTCCGCCTTTGTACCCCGGCATGACCCCATAAGGTTCGCATTTATCGTCGGCAGACAGTCGCGCCCGTAAAACTGCCAGTCAAGCTCCTCTGCCCTTACGTCATCGCCCTCTGTAAACGTAACGCGCTCAACCGTGCTCATTCTGAAAAGCGGCAGCTTCACGCTGGCCGCATACCGGCCGTCTTCAATCGTCATTTCATATTCCACGCCGTCAGCCGTCAGCGTTGCGACAGTTTTTTCCGGCGAATACTCTTTGGGAGTCACGTAAAACCGCAGCTCCGCGGTTTCAGTATCAGGATCAACGCTGCGATACTCATAGTCAGTATCGGACAGCAGACTCGCCTGCTCACTCAGCATGCTGTCGATATTTGAATATATCCCGCTCACGTTCGACTGGATATTATTGATCCTCGAAGCCATATTGATATCATGATTATCAAGCCGCTGCTCAAGATCAATTATGCGCACAAGGCACACAATTGCGATAACGCAGGCTATGGCCGCGATTATTTCCGAAAGGTGCTTTTTCATACGTATACCTCCATAATTTTTTTACCGGATCATGCCTTACCTGTTGTATATTTATTGGCTTATTCTGTCCATGGCCTTGCGGAACTGGAAGGAGAAGAGCGTTGCCGCCGTTATTACGGATATGATGTCGGCAACAGGCTCTGCCAGGAAAACGGCCATGGCTTTGTTTTCAAAAAAGTGCGGAAGAATGTAAATAAGCGGAATGAGCAGGATTATCTTGCGCAGCACGGCGACGAATACCGAGGACTTCGCGTTGCCGATGCCGACAAAGGTGTTCTGGCAGGCGGACTGGATACCAAAAACGCAGAAGGTGGCAAAATATATCCGCAGCGCCCACGAGGCATAATCTCTCAGCTCCTGGTTCGACGTCATCGCGGAAACGACGACGGAGGGAAAAAGCTCGAGAAATGCGCATACGACGAGCGTAAAGCCGAAGCATATGCGCAGGAGTATACCGAAGGTCTTTCGCACCCTCTCGGCGTTATGCGCGCCGAAGTTGTAGCTTATTATCGGCTGCGCGCCCTGCGTGAGCCCCGTAAGGACGAGGAAGACGCACTGCATCACCGTTGAAAGTATCGTCATAGCGCCGACGGCGAGATTGCCGCCGTATTTGAGCAGCGATGAATTGAAGCAGATGTTTATAAAGCCCTCCGTGGACTGCATGACGCAGGGCGAAATGCCGAGCGCTATACATGGGGCCATAAGCTTCCGGTCCAGGCGGAAATTGCGCCTGCGCAGCCGCAGCTGGGTGCGCTTCCCCGTCAGGAAGGCGAGGCACCATATCATGGATACCGCCTGCGAGATAATGGTCGCCAGCGCCGCACCCTGGACGCCCATTTTGAAGGCGTAGATGAAAAGCGGATCGAGCGCTATATTGCATACCGCGCCTATCATAACGGTGAGCATACTTGTTTTTGCAAAGCCCTGCGCCGTTATGAAAGAGTTCATTCCAAGCGTGAGCGAGACGAAAACGGTGCCGACGGCATAAATTCGTATGTAGCCAAGGGCATAGCCTATGGTTTCGTCGCTTGCGCCGAAGCTGAGGAGCAGCGGCCGGGCAAAAACAAGCGTCAGGACCGTTACTATAAGTGAAACGGCGATAAGGAGCACGAAGCTGTTGCCCATGATTTTTTCCGCCTCGTCATAATCGCCTCGCCCCATGCTCATGGAGGCCTTCGCCGAGCTGCCGAAGTAGAAAAGCGCCGCAAGCGCGGAGATGATAAACAGCACCGGCGCGCATACGCCAAGTCCCGTCAGTGCCAGCGAGCCGCTTTCGGGAATGTGACCGATGTATATCCGGTCAACAACATTGTAAAGCATATTAATGATCTGCGCAACGACCGAAGGAATGGAAAGCTTTAAAAGCAGCTTTCCGACGCTTTCGGTACCGAGATAGGAGTTGCTTTTGTCCATAGATTCACCCTTTTGCATATTTATCTATTTTATAGTATAGCATGGAGCGGCGTACATGGCAAGCCATAATGACAAAGACCATACACGCCATTGTAGGACTACAATACAAATTGGACAATAACAATAGAAGAAAAAAAGATATGAGGAATATGGTCTCATGTGTTAAAGTTAAGTTACCACACCAACTTACCACGAAAGGAGACCAT
>CAKTED010000068.1 GCA_934546725.1 uncultured Oscillospiraceae bacterium
CCCTTGCTCCTCCTCTTCGTCCGCGATCCGCTTCGCCGGGTTCGTGGCCGAGGCAGGGGTTGTCGCCTGCGGCTACCTCTGAATGACGTGCGAGAGTGGAGGTGCGCAGCAAACCGCGCGCACAAAAAACGCGGCGGCCGAAAAAACGGACGCCGCGGGAAAATATGTATTGACAAACAAAGGCATACATGGTAGAATAACTCGATAATTGCCTCCTGACGAAATGCGGGCAGTACCGCAATTCTGAAATGATTATAAAATCAACTGTGCAAAATGTCAACAAGTTTACCCGATGTGAACATAAAATGCGGACAATCAGCGGCAACCCGACCGGGCGTATCAAATCGCCGGGCGGCCAGCGGATGGTCCAGACCTACATTCTTTTACAGGGGTGATAGCCAAAATGGCGAAAGAAAAGTACGGAATAAAGCATTACGGAAAAACGGAACGCCACAGCTTTGCCAAGGTCGAAGAGATCCAGGATATGCCGAACCTCCTGGAGATCCAGAAGGACTCATATAAATGGTTCCTCGAAACCGGCCTGCGCGAGGTATTCAGAGACGTTGAAGCCATAACGGACTTCTCCGGCAACCTTGAGCTTACCTTCCTGGACTATTCCATGAACGAAAAGCCCAAGTACACCGTCGAGGAGTGCACCGCCAGGGACGCAACGTACGCCGCCCCCATCAAGGTGAGCGTGCGCCTGCGTAATAAGGAGACCGAGGAGATCAAGGAGCAGGAGATCTTCATGGGCGACTTCCCGCTCATGACGGCGGGCGGCACCTTTGTGATAAACGGCGCGGAGCGCGTCATCGTTTCGCAGATCGTCCGTTCTCCTGGCATGTATTTCGATAAAAAGACGGACAAGACCGACACCTCCATGTATTCCGCAACGGTCATCCCCTACCGCGGCGCATGGCTGGAGTATGAGACGGACGCGCTCAACATGTTCTATGTCCGCATAGACAAGAACAGAAAGCTGCCCGTAACGTGGCTCATCAGAGCCGTCGGCGCGCCCGTGGACGATGATCCCTTCTCTTGGATCACCGTTGCCAGAGAGACCGGCGGAGCCGTGACCACCGAGCAGATAAAGGAAATATTCGGCGAGGATGAGCGCATCACTGCCACCCTTGAAAAGGATATCTGCAAGTCCCGCGAGGAGGCGCTCATCGAAATATACAAGAGGCTGCGCCCCGGCGATCCTCCGACGCTTGACAGCGCCGAGAGCCTCATGCGCACGCTTTTCTTCGATCCGAGAAGATACGATCTCTCCAACGTGGGGCGCTACAAGTTCAACAAGAAGATGTCTCTTGCCCGCAGGATAGCAGGCAAGGAGCTTGCCGCTCCCGTCGTAAACGAGCTGACGGGCGAGATCGTTGCCGAGCCGAACGGAACGCTTATGAGCTACGATCAGGCCTTCGCCATAGAGCAGAGCGGCGCCGTTGAGGTCCTTGTGAAGGATCATTACGGCAAGGAGGTAAAGGTCTTCACCAACGGTATGGTGGACCTTGCCTGCTTCGTGGACTTTGATCCCGCCGAGGTCGGCATCAAGGAAAAGGTCCGCTTCATCATCCTCAAGGGCCTTCTTGAAAAATATGAGGGCGAGGAGCTGAAGGAGGCCATCCGCGAGAACGCGGAGCTGCTCGTTCCCAGGCACATCATCCCTGACGATATCCTTGCCTCCATAAATTATCTTGACTGCCTGGCTCACGGCATCGGCGAGCCGGACGACATAGACCATCTCGGCAACCGCCGCATGAGAAGCGTGGGCGAGCTGCTTCAGAATCAGTTCAGAGTGGGCTTTTCAAGAATGGAGCGCGTTATCCGCGAGCGCATGACGCTTCAGGACCTGGATATCGTAACGCCCCAGTCCCTCATCAACATCCGCCCGGTCACGGCGGCGATAAAGGAGTTCTTCGGCTCCTCGCCTCTGAGCCAGTTCATGGATCAGACGAACCCGCTGGCCGAGCTTACGCATAAGCGCAGAATGTCCGCCCTCGGCCCCGGCGGTCTTTCAAGAGACCGCGCGAGCTTCGACGTGCGAGACGTTCACTACACGCACTACGGCAGAATGTGCCCCATAGAGACGCCCGAAGGACCCAACATCGGCCTTATCTCCTACCTCGCCAGCTACGCGAGAGTTAACGAGTACGGCTTCCTCGTCGCGCCCTACCGCAGAGTTGAAAAGGGTACCTGCCGCGTAACGGACGACGTCCGTTACCTCACGGCGGACGTTGAGGACGAGTTTGTCATAGCACAGGCCACCGAGCCGCTCGACGAAAACGGCTGTCTTGCCAATAAGCGTATCACCTGCCGCCACAGAGACGAGACCATCGAGGTCGACCGCGAGCGCGTCGACTATATCGATATCTCGCCGCGCATGATGGTCTCCATCGCAACGGCCATGATACCATTCCGAGCACAAGTGCGCCGTGGACTCCGGCGTTGTCGTAATGGCCGAGGGCGAGGGCGTTGTTACCCGCGTTTCGGCAGACTCCGTCGAGGTAAGATACGACGCGGGCGAGCTTAAAACCTATAAGCTGCACAAGTTTACGCGCAGCAACCAGGGAACCTGCATCAACCAGCGCCCAATAGTCGCCGTCGGCGAGCGCGTCACGGCGGATACCGTCCTTGCGGACGGCCCCTCCACCAGCCAGGGCGAGATAGCGCTGGGCAAGAACATTCTCGTAGGCTTCATGACCTGGGAGGGCTATAACTACGAGGACGCCGTTCTGCTCAACGAGCGCATGGCGCAGGACGATGTTTTCACCTCCATCCACATCGAGGAGCACGAGATAGAGGCGCGCGACACGAAGCTCGGCCCCGAGGAGATCACCCGCGATATCCCCGGCGTCGGCGACGATGCGCTCAAGTATCTCGATGAGCGCGGAATCATCTGCGTCGGCGCGGAGGTCCATGCCGGAGATATCCTCGTAGGTAAGGTAACGCCCAAGGGTGAGACCGATCTTACGGCGGAGGAGCGCCTGCTGCGCGCGATATTCGGCGAGAAGGCCCGCGAGGTCCGCGATACCTCGCTCAAGGTCCCGCACGGCGAGTACGGTATCGTAGTTGACGTCAAGGTCTTTACCCGCGAGGCGGGCGACGAGCTCGGCCCCGGCGTGAACATGGTCGTCCGCTGCTACATCGCTCAGAAGAGAAAGATATCCGTCGGCGACAAGATGGCGGGCCGCCACGGCAACAAGGGCGTCGTTTCCCGCATCCTTCCCCGCGAGGACATGCCCTATCTGCCGGACGGCACCCCGCTCGATATCGTTCTGAACCCGCTGGGCGTTCCCTCCCGAATGAACATCGGTCAGGTGCTTGAGGTCCACCTTGGCTATGCCGCTCAGGCTCTCGGCTGGAAGGTCGCGACGCCTATCTTCAACGGCGCCAAGGAGGGCGAGATCATGGATCTGCTCGAGGACGCCGGCCTGAGAAGAGACGGCAAGAGCGTCCTGTATGACGGACGCACTGGCCAGCCGTTTGATAACCCCGTTACGGTCGGCTACGTCTACTTCCTCAAGCTGCACCACCTCGTTGACGATAAGATCCACGCGCGCTCCACAGGCCCCTACTCGCTCGTTACGCAGCAGCCTCTGGGCGGCAAGGCTCAGTTCGGCGGCCAGCGCTTCGGCGAAATGGAGGTCTGGGCGCTGGAGGCTTACGGCGCGGCGTACACGCTTCAGGAAATACTCACGGTCAAGTCAGACGACGTTACCGGCCGTGTTCGCACCTATGAATCCATCGTTAAGGGCATGAACGTGCCCCAGCCCGGCGTGCCCGAATCCTTCAAGGTCCTCGTCAAGGAGCTGCAGTCGCTCTGTCTTGATATCAAGGTCCTCGACGCAAACGGCGACGAGATCGAGCTCAGAGAAGACGATGATGACGATTACCAGCCCTACGCGGACGATGCCGTCTACTCCTCCGGAGACGACGAGATCGAAGCGAGCGGCTATACCATAGAAGACGTTGAGCAGGACGGCGCTGACTCCTTCGATGATGACGACGAGGACGCGGAGCTGTTCGACGAGGCTGATGATTTTGACGATGGGGAGGATGAATAATAAATGAGCTATCCACCTTTTGAAGCCATAAAAATTGGCATTGCGTCCCCCGATATGATAAGACAGTGGTCCTACGGCGAGGTAAAAAAGCCCGAGACCATCAACTACCGCACCCTCAAGCCCGAGCGCGACGGCCTTTTCTGCGAAAGGATCTTCGGACCCACGAAGGACTGGGAGTGCCACTGCGGAAAGTATAAGAAGATCCGCTATAAGGGCAAGATCTGCGACCGCTGCGGCGTTGAGGTAACGAAGTCCAAGGTCCGCCGCGAGCGCATGGGCCACATCGAGCTGGCCGCGCCCGTGTCCCACATCTGGTACTTCAAGGGCATCCCCTCGAGAATGGGTCTTATCCTTGACATTTCTCCAAGAATACTTGAAAAGCTGCTTTACTTTGCTGTTTATATAGTTATCGATCCCGGCTCCACCCCGCTCCAGCAGAATCAGATCCTCACCGAAAAGGAATACCGCGACATGCGCGAGAAGTATGAGGACGATTTTGAGGCCGGAATGGGCGCGGAGGCCGTGAAGAAGCTGCTCGAGAAGATCGACTGCGATAAGCTCTCCGAGGAGCTGCGCGCCGAGCTCAGGGACGCTTCCGGCCAGAAGAAGGCGAAGATCGTCAAGCGCCTTGAGGTCGTTGAGGCCTTCCGCATCTCCGGCAACCGCCCCGAGTGGATGATAATCGACGTTCTGCCCGTTATCCCGCCCGAGATCCGCCCCATGGTGCAGCTTGACGGCGGCCGCTTCGCCACGAGCGACCTGAACGATCTTTACCGCCGCGTTATCAACAGAAACAACCGTCTGAAAAGACTTATCCAGCTCTCGGCTCCCGATATCATCGTGAGAAACGAGAAGCGCATGCTCCAGGAGGCCGTTGACGCGCTTATCGATAACGGCCGCCGCGGCAGAGCCGTCACCGGCGTGAACAGCCGCGTATTGAAGTCCCTGTCCGATATGCTCAAGGGCAAGCAGGGCCGCTTCCGTCAGAACCTGCTCGGCAAGCGAGTTGACTACTCCGGCCGTTCCGTTATCGTCGTCGGCCCCACGCTGAAGCTTTATCAGTGCGGCCTGCCCAAGGAGATGGCCATTGAGCTCTTCCGCCCCTTCGTTATGAAAAAGCTCGTTGAGGACGGCGTTGCCAGCAACATAAAGAGCGCCAAGAAGATGGTCGATAAGGGCCAGACCGAGGTCTGGGACGCGCTGGACGTTGTTATCAAGGAGCATCCCGTCATGCTCAACCGCGCGCCGACGCTGCACCGTCTCGGCATCCAGGCCTTCGAGCCCGTGCTGGTCGAGGGCCGCGCCATAAAGCTGCATCCCCTCGTCTGCACGGCGTTCAACGCCGACTTCGACGGCGACCAGATGGCCGTTCACGTCCCGCTTTCCGCGGAGGCTCAGGCAGAGGCGAGAATTCTCATGCTCTCCGCCAATAACCTGCTGCGCCCGCAGGACGGCCACCCCGTAACCGTTCCCACGCAGGATATGATCCTCGGCTCCTACTACCTCACCATGGCCCGCGTTGAGGACGGAGATTCCCACCTCTATGAGGACAAGGAGTTTGAAAAGGCCGAGAAGGAAAAGCTCGAGCGCGGAGAGTACCACTTCTTCCGCGACGAGGACGAGGTAATGCTGGCCTATAACGACCACGTTATCGGTATGCACCAGCCCGTAAAGGTGCGCCGCACGAGAGTGGTGAACGGAAAGGAATACACCGGCATCGTCACCGCCACGGCAGGCCGCATCATATATAATGAGAAGATCCCGCAGGATCTCGGCTTCGTTGACAGAAGCATCCCGGGCAACGAGCTTGTCTATGAGATCGATTTCATGGTCGATAAGAAAAAGCTGGGCGACATAGTCGACCGCTGCATAAACGTCCACGGTTTCACCGTGAGCACCGAGGTGCTCGACAGCATCAAGGCAATGGGCTACAAGTATTCCACGCAGGGCGCCATCACCATCTCCATTTCGGATATGACCGTCCCTGCCGCGAAGAAGGAGCTCATCCACGAGGCAGAGGGCAAGGTCCTCAATATCGAAAAGCAGTTCAAGCGTGGCTTTATCACGAATGACGAACGTTACCGCCTTGTTGTTCAGGAGTGGGAGAAGACCACGAAGGAGGTCACCGCTGCGCTGCAGAGCAGTCTTGACGAGTTCAACCCCATCTACATGATGGCGGACTCCGGCGCTCGAGGCAGCATGAACCAGATCCGTCAGCTGGCCGGTATGCGCGGACTTATGGCGAACACCGCCGGTAAGACGATCGAGATACCCATCAAGGCAAACTTCCGCGAGGGCCTTACCGTTCTCGAATACTTCATCGCCTCCCGAGGCGCTCGAAAGGGACTGGCCGATACCGCTCTGCGTACCGCCGACTCCGGTTACCTTACCCGCCGACTGGTCGATGTTTCGCAGGATACCATCATCAGAGAGCCAGACTGCGGCACGCACGAGGGCGTATGGGCGCGCGAGGAGGTCGACGAAAAGGGTCAGGTCATCCTCACGCTCAAGGACGCCATTCACGGACGCTTCCCGGTTGACGACGTTATCGACGAAAAGACCGGCGAGCTGCTCTTCGCCAAAGATAAAATGCTCGTTTCCGGCGATGCGAAGATCCTTGAGGCGCACGGGATAGAGAAGGTCAAGGTTCGCAGCGTTCTGAACTGCGAGGCCAAGCGCGGCGTCTGCGCGAAGTGCTACGGCATCAACCTTGCCACCGGCGAGCCGGTGAGCGCGGGCGAGGCCGTCGGCGTTATCGCGGCGCAGTCCATCGGCGAGCCCGGTACTCAGCTTACGATGCGTACCTTCCATACCGGCGGTATCGCGGGCGACGATATTACCCAGGGTCTTCCGAGAGTTGAAGAGCTTTTCGAGGCGAGAAAGCCGAAGAAGATGTGCCTGCTTGCCGAGATCTCCGGTAAGGTCAGCATTGAGGAAGCAAAGAAGAATACCGTTAACATCACCATTACCCGCGATGACGGCGAGACGAGAAGCGTTCTTGCAACGCTCGGTTCCGGCATCCGCTATAAGGACGGCGACACCGTTGAGCAGGGCGCGGCTCTTACCGACGGTATCCCGAATCCGCACGACGTTCTGCGCGTGAAGGGCATCGAGGCCTGCCAGGACTACCTTATCCAGGAGGTCCAGAAGGTTTACCAGCAGCAGGGCGTTGATATCAACAACAAGCACATTGAGGTCATTGTCCGCCAGATGCTCCGCAAGGTCAAGGTGGACGATGCGGGCGATACGAACCTGCTCAGCGGCTCCACCGTCGATATTGCCGAGGTGAAGGCCGAGAACAGAATGATCCGCGAGCGCGTGGCCGCCGGTGAGA
>CAKTED010000069.1 GCA_934546725.1 uncultured Oscillospiraceae bacterium
CACGCTTCTGGCCGATCATTCAATGGTCGGAAACTGCTCGCGGAACATTTCTATCATCGGATTTTTGTTGCCGCGCTTCCACATGATTATCTCCGTCGTTTCGCCAAGCTCGGGAATGTCAAGAAAGCGCAGGTTGGGATTGTTTCTCAGCGCGTGGTTGCCGTTGAAGGTAAAGATACCGTACCCGGCCTCGAGCCACAGGGCAAGCGTGCCGATATCCGGCGCGACGAGCGTTTTTTTCGCCGCGGGCCGTCCGTGGCCGGAAAGATTGATAAACTGCGATTCCGACTCGGAAAGCGACAGGAATGTGTCGTCCGCAAAGTCTGCCATTGTCAGCCCACTGCGGTTCGCTTTGGGGTGGCTTGCCGGAACTACAAGGTAATTTTTCGTGCGGGCGACCTTCTGGTACTCAACGGTCTCCTCATCCGTAACGTTAAATGTAGCCCCGAAGGCAATGTCCAGCTCGCCGTTTTCAAGCTTTGAAAAAAGCTCGGCGAGGCTGTGCTTTGAAAGGTTCACCATAATATCCGGGTACTTCTCATGAAACTTCTTCAGCGCGTCGGAATACGGCGGACATATGAGCTGACCCTCGGCCATGCCGACGTTCAGGCTCCCCTCGAAGCCGCTGTTCACCGCGTTCGCCTTCTCCACGAGCGACTGATAATCGTCCGCCAGGCGGCCAAGGCCCTTGGCCATTATCTCACCGGCCGGGGTAAGGCGCACGGATTTTTTCTCGCGGACGAAAAGCTGCATCTCCAGCTCCTCCTCCATCGCCGCTATCTGCCTGCTCAGCACCGGCTGAGAAAGGTAGAGCCTGTCCGCCGCGCGGGTAAAGCTCAGGCAGCTCGCCGCCGCAAGAAAGCATTTTATCTGAGAAAAATTCATCTTCCGCACCTCCCACGCCTGCAATTATGCCCTAAACGGGCGCTTCCTGCGCTTTCGGCTCAAACCTTGAGCTCCGCCGTTTTTCCCACGGCGTCGGGGTATTTTGCCAGAACGGGCTTTACGAAGCTCTCGATAAGCTCCACGACCTGGTCCGCCGAACGGCCGGTATATTCAATGGGCGAAAGCTCCGCGCGTATCTCCTCCTCCGTCAGGCCGAATATCGGGTCTGCGGCAATGCGGGAGATAAGGTCGTTGGGCTTTCCCTCCTCCTTGATGACCGCGCCCGCGGCGACGGAGTGGACCCTTATGCGCTCGTGCAGCTCCTGGCGGTTGCCGCCGTTCTTCACGGCGCGCATCATTATATTCTCCGTGGCCATGAAGGGCAGCTCCTCCATAACGTGCTTTTCAATGACCCTGGGGTAAACCTTTATGCCGCCCGCAACGTTGAGGTAAATGTTGAGGATGGAATCCACCGCAAGGAAGGCCTCGGCTATGGATATGCGGCGGTTTGCGGAATCGTCCAGTGTGCGCTCGAGCCACTGGTTATACGCTGTCATGGCCGGGTTCATCGTATCCGCCATAACGTATCTCGCCAGCGAGCAAATGCGCTCACAGCGCATGGGATTGCGCTTATACGGCATCGCGGAAGAACCGATCTGCTTGCCCTCAAACGGCTCCTCGAGCTCCTTGAGGTGAGACAGCAGGCGCATATCCGTCGCAAACTTGCCCGCGCTCTGGGCAACGGCGGAAAGCGCCGCGATGGCGTAATAATCTATCTTTCTTGAATAGGTCTGGCCCGAAACGGGGACGACGGCGTCAAAGCCCATCTCCTCGGCGATGAGGCGCTCCATCTCCTTTATCTTCGCCTGATCTTCGTTAAACAGCGCCATAAAGCTTGCCTGCGTGCCCGTGGTCCCCTTGGAGCCGAGGAGCTTCAGCGAGGCTATGCGCTGCTCGAGATTTTCAAGGTCCATGAGGAGATCATATATCCAGAGGCTGGCGCGCTTACCCACGGTGGTGAGCTGCGCGGGCTGGAAATGGGTAAAGCCAAGCGTCGGCAGCGCGCGGTACTCCATGGCAAAGTCGGAAAGCTTTGCGATGAGCGCCACGAGCTTGTCTCGAATTATTTCAAGCCCCTCGCGGAGGATGATTATGTCCGTATTATCCGTAACGTAGCAGCTTGTAGCGCCGAGGTGGATAATGGGCATGGCCTTCGGACAGGCCGTACCGAAGGTATGAACATGGGCCATAACGTCATGGCGCAGCTCCTTCTCCTTCTCTGCGGCGAGCTCAAAGTCTATATCGTCGATATGAGCCTCCATCTCGTCTATCTGCTCCTGCGTTATGGGCAGGCCAAGCTTCATCTCGGCGCGGGCAAGGGCTATCCACAGTCTGCGCCAGGTGCTGAACTTCTTCTGCGGGGAGAAAAGATAGAGCATCTCCCGGCTTGCGTAGCGCGAGGCAAGCGGGCTTTCGTAGCTCATTTTATCTGACATGGCAATACCTCCAAAAAAACTTAAGGACGCCGCACACGGTATGCAGCGTCCTTATTATATGATTTTTCCGCCCTTCTTGCAAGGCTTTATATGGCATATTTTATTGAACGTACCGACTTTTTCGGCAGTCTGCTCATTCCTTCAGGAATTTTTCCAGCCGGTCCAGCCCCTCGCAGATGCTTTCCATGGAGGCTGCATATGTCCAGCGCACGAAAAGCGGCGCGCCGAAGCCGCTGCACGGAACGACCGCCACGTTCTCCTTCTCAAGAAACGCCATGGCAAAATCGTCGCCGTTCTCGATAAGTCTGCCGCCGAGCGTTCTGCCAACGAGCTTTTCCATGTTCATCATGACATAGAAAGCGCCCTCCGGCATGATGCAGCTCACGCCGTCGATCCGGTTCATGCGCTCAACGATGTAGTTGCGGCGCTTTTCAAACTCGTCATGCATGACGGAAACGCTCGTCTGGTCGCCGGTAAGCGCCTCGATCGCGGCATACTGCGAAACCGTGCTCGGAGCCGCAGTGGAGTGGCTGAGATAGTTCGCCATGACCTTTGCAAGGCGCTTATTGGAGGCTGTATAGCCGATTCGCCAGCCCGTCATGGCGTAGCTCTTCGATACGCCGTTCACGATTATCGTGCGTTCCTTCATATCTCCGCCGAGCGCGGCAAGGCTCGTGAATTTTCTGTTATCGTAAAGCAGCTTGCAGTATATCTCGTCCGAGATGATATAGAGGTCATGCTTCACGCAGACGTCCGCAAGCGCTCTGAGCTGCGCTTCGTCATAGAACATACCGGTCGGATTCGAGGGATTATTGAGAATGAGGAGCTTCGTTCTGGGCGTGATGGCAGCTTCGAGCTGCTCAGGCGTCATCTTGAAGCCGCTCTTCTCCTCGCAGTTTACAACGACCGGAACGCCGCCCGCCATTGCCACGGCCTCGGTATACGTCACCCAGTACGGCGCGGGGACTATCACCTCGTCGCCGGGGTTTATGAGGCACATGAGCGCGACGAATATGCTGTGCTTCGCGCCGCTGGCCACGACTATCTCAGAGCTTTCGTACTTTACGCCCGTGTCTGCAAGCAGCCTGTCACATACGGCCTGCCGCAGCGGCACAAGGCCCGCCGCGGGCGTATACTTCGTCTTTCCCTCTTCAATGGCTTTTATGGCAGCCCTTTTGATATTGTCCGGCGTATCAAAATCCGGCTCGCCGGTGCCGAAGCTGACAACGGGCTTGCCCTCGGCCTTGAGCCTTTTGGCCAATGCGTCAACGGCCAGCGTTGAGGATTCGTGTACGGCTGACGCTATAACTGAAATATCCTTCATAATGCCCCTCCTCCGCCCTGAGGCGCGGAAAATTTTATATATAATATATCAAATATCTCCGGCTACCGTTTCGCCGGTTTCTACAACATTATAAATACGTTCCTGCATAATTGCAAGCACTGATTTGCATTTTTTATAAATTCTGAATTTTATGAACCAATTCGCCTGCAAATATGGTATTTTTTACAGAACAGCCCCGCCGATGGCCACAGCAATCACCGTGCTTCCGAGATCGACCGTACCGCGCGAAGCATGGCCGGTGCTGTCCTCCACCTCGATTTTTATGGTCACCTCTCCGCTTATCCCGCGCTTTTTCGCCTCCGTGCGGGCCAGGCTCTCCGCAAGCTCCCGCGCTGCGTCCACGGCGTCGCGCCTCGCCCATATGTGCCGCGTCTCGTCCGGCGCGCAGACGAAGTAGCCGTCTATGCCGCCTGGGGTGTGATTCGGGCGCACCTCCACGCGAACCTCCGCGTTCACGTTGCCAACGACAGCGCCGATGGCGTTCGCCACGCCCGCGTTCTCCGGGATGACGCAGTCCGTCCCAAGCGCCGCCGCAACGTCCGGCAGGAAGATATGTATCGGCGCGCCTATGCCGACAAGCGCCGCGCGCGTATGCAGCCCCAGCTCAAAATAGCCGCCGCGTCCGGCGCGAAATTCGTCCCATGACGCGTCCACCAGCTCCGCAAGCTGCCTGTCCAGTCCGTGCGCACGCAGCTTCGGATACTTATCCTGCAAAAGCACGCGCACAACGTTATTATAAAGCTTGCGCTTCACCGCTTCGTAAACGGACGCCGTAAAGCGCTCCATTTCTCCGGGCTTCGTATCGTCAAGGCCGAGGCTGCGCATAAGGAAGCGCGCGGCAAGCTCCGCCGCCTCAACGTC
This sequence comes from uncultured Oscillospiraceae bacterium, assembly GCA_934546725.1. Taxonomy (GTDB): domain Bacteria; phylum Bacillota; class Clostridia; order Oscillospirales; family Oscillospiraceae; genus RGIG6375. The sequence continues at coordinate 4,588 of CAKTED010000069.1, forward strand.
GTAGCTTTCAAAATCTCCGGCAAGGTGCATGAAATCTGTCGGTGTAAGTCCGGCACGGATAACGATGCCCTCGGATTCAATGCGTTCAAATTTTTCAAGGTGGTAAATATCCGTCCCGCCCGCCTCGGCGGCCTCGCGCAGCATGAGCGGCCCCGCTGCCAGCGCGCGGCAGAGGGCGCGCTCCTCATCCGTATAGCTCTCCCGCCCCTCTATGGAGCGCACGAGCGCGTAATATTCATATACCGGGCGCGTGTGCCACAGCGTACTTTTCAAAAGCCCGCGCAGCTGCTCCTTCACCGCCGGATACTGCTTCGCCAGCAGCGATATCGGCACAACGCGGCGGGTATCCAGCTCAAAGCCGTTTTTCGCAGGGCGAATGGCGCTGTCTCCCCCGAGGCCGAAGGTGTCTATGAAAACGCCGCGCACAAAGGTGCGCCATTCGCCGACGCTCACCCCGTCGCCCGCTCTTACCGGCTCGCCGTTTTTCACGAGCGAAATGTCCGTAGTCGTGCCGCCCATGTCTATTATCATGCAGTCGTGCCGCCCGGAGAGCTTCATGCCGCCCAGAACGCTCGCCGCCGGGCCGCAGAGTATCGTCTCCACCGGCTTCGAGCGCGAAAATTCCTCGCTCATCAGGCTGCCGTCACTGCGGACTATCACCATGGGGACGTTCAGCCCGCGCTCGTGCATCGCACGCTTTATCGCGGCGATAAAGTCGCTTATGACCGGCACAAGGCGCGCGTTGAGCAGCGTCCCCGTTCCTCTCTGGAGACTGTTCGTGCCCGAAAAAAGCTCGCTTCCGCAAACGATGGGGATGGAGAGCCTTTCCGAAAAGCGCCTTTTTGCCTCCCGCTCGGCCACGGCGCCGTTATTCATGGCATACATCTCGACTATCCCGAGGCCCTCGGCGTCCCTAAGCCAGCTCTCCGTATCGCGCATGAGCGCGTCCCAGTCCACGTTCGGCAGTACCTTTCCGTCAAAGCTGCCGCTGCCGCCGCAGCAGAAAACGCTCCCGTCGTCCGCAAAGCCGTAGCTTTTGCCCACGCGCTCAACGGTGGAGCCGTCCACGCCGATGAATATGAGCTTTGCCCTGCCGCCCTTGTTTTCAACGCAGGCATTCGTCGCAAGCGTCGTCGACAGCGCAACGACCTCGGCCCTCTTTCTCAGCTCGGGGTCGAGCCCGTCCAGCGCGCCGATTATTCCGACGGCGAGATCCTGTTTCGTCGTGAGCGATTTGGCCGAGGAGAGCACCCTTCCGCTTTCAAAATCATATATAACGGCGTCCGTATACGTTCCGCCGGTGTCTATTCCTATTCCGGTTTTCATTATGTCGCCTCCGCGAAAAATCTGTCTACCGGGATTTTAACACAGCATGCCGCGCGTGGTCAACAAAAGTGGTTGCATAAAATTTATGTAAAACAGCTTTTTCTGCCTTTATTCACAAAATGGTGAATACTTCGTCAGAGTTTTCCCCAGCTAAAAGCCGCTGTACACGGAGTTTTTCACATTTTCCACAGACTTATCCACAAAGCTTTGCACTTATCCCGAGGCCATGAATATTCACAGGTCCGGTTTACATAACTCAATTCCATTTTTCGACATTCCGCACCCCGCCCGCTCGAAGGCTGTCGAAAAACGCCTCTTTTAAATTTCTCCGCTTTGTGCTACACTTAAGCCATAATTTTATAAAGGAGAATGAACAATGCTGAAGCATATAATCATGTTCAAATTCAAGGACAGCTTCGATGGCAAAACCGGTGCTGAGAACGCCGCAAAGGTCGCGGAAATGTCCGAAAATCTTATCGGCAGAATTCCCGAGCTGCGTGAGAGCGCCACTCACCTCAACTGCATCGCCTCCCCGATAAACTATGACCTCGTCATAGAGCTTTCCTTCGATGATGCCGCCGGAATGGGCGCGTTCCATGTCCATCCGCTGCACATGGAGCTTGTCAAATTTGCCGACGCGGCCACCGATTCCATCAGCGCGGTCGACTACGAATATTAAGCTCAGATGACCAGGACAAACGTCATGCGCCTGCTCGAGCAGGCAAAGATCCCGTTTCGTACCGCCGAATATGAGTTTGACGAAAGCGACCTCGGCGGCGAGCACGCGGCGGACAGCATCGGCATGCCGCGCGAGCAGGTATTCAAGACTCTTGTGACCCGCTCCGGCAAGGGGGCGCTCCACGTTTTCTGCATCCCCGTCTGCAATGAGCTCGACCTCAAAAAGGCCGCGAAGGCCTGCGGCGAGAAGAGCATCGAGATGATCCACGTTAAGGAGCTTCTGGGGCTTACAGGCTATGTTCGCGGCGGCTGCTCGCCGATAGGCATGAAAAAAAAGCTCCCGACCCTGATCGACGAAACGGCCATTCTCTTTGACGAAATAGCCGTAAGCGCCGGCATGCGCGGCGAGCAGGTGATCCTGTCCCCGCAGTATCTTGCGGACTACGTCGAAGCGGAGTTCATCGACCTGACGGTATGAAAAAGTTTAAAAAAGCGCGGCAGGAGGATGCATTATCCTCCTGCCGCGCTTTCCATCGCACGTCATTCAGAGGGAGCCTCAGGCGACCGAAGAATCCCCCTGTTGGTTCGTGCAGGTAGCGACAACGTACTGCCCCCGCCCCTCCATGGGGGATCCCCGCTGCGCGAGGATGACGTCAGAGAACGTGGGGTCTTTCGCGTCCTCAGCCGCGAAATAAACTCAAATCATTTTTCGCGGCGACATGTGCGCCCACTTTACCATTCCGGGTGCTTTTTGCGGTAATACTGCGAGATCCTGAAATCCTCGAGCACGGCGGTAACG
>CAKTED010000070.1 GCA_934546725.1 uncultured Oscillospiraceae bacterium
TGGAAAAACGTAAAGGACTATTTCAGTGACCAGTACGAGGACTTTGAATATTTTGCGAGAAACGACTTTGACGACGCAATAAACAGCAGTATTGGCGAACTGAGAAACGTCCGGCGCTATGCAAACGACCTAGCGGCAAAAAAAGAAAACAGCAACCGTCCCACGCTTACCGTACAGCAGGCGAGGGACACATACACTCAGCTGAAAAAAGCGCGCTGGGCAATGGAAAAGGCAAAGGCAAAAAATCTGCTTACCGATGCCGACAACATCCAGCTTGGACGGCTGCTGCGCGGAGAAATACAGCCTGAGCACCTTGATCCCGGAAGAGACAATGTACGTGGAATAATTGCGGTATACGAAGCGTCCACTGAATACGAAGAGCTTGTGCAGCAGATCAACGACTACAAGCAGTCTATCAGGGCACAGGCCGCGGCGAAGGCGGACGAATACCTCAAAACCGCGAACCGCTGGAAAGATAAAGCTGTCGGTCTTGCATACGCCCGCGAGACGATGGAGCGGAACATTGAGGATATCGTGCCCGACAAAAAGCTTGCGGCGGACATCATCCGCGAGTACATAACGCCGGTGCATGACGCGGAGGCGGCGTCCACCCGCTTCAAGAATCAGATGCGCGACAGGGTAAGAAGGCTTGAGCTCGGCACAAAACCCGCGAAGGGCAACGAGGTATCCGAGGCCTACGCCGTGCAGCTGCTGGGCGAGGCGGAGGACAACATCCGCGTACTCAGGGAAAGCCGGGGCAGGCTGGAGAGCCGCGACGGCAAGACCGCCGAGGAGTGGGCGGCTGAGATAGCGGAGCTGAAGGAGAACAACCCCAACATGGACTGGGGCAAGATTGAAAACGCCGTGGACGAGTTCCGGAAGATCTACGACGAGCTCATAGACCGGCTCAACGAGGCGAGAGTGCGCAACGGCTACGAGCCGATAAACTACCGCAGCGGCTACTTCCCCCACTTCCAGGCAGGAGAAGACGGCGGCGCGCTTGCCCGCATGGGGCGCGCACTGGGCATTACGACCGGCGTTGAGACGCTGCCGACGACGATAAACGGCCTTACGTCGCAGTTCAAGCCGGGTATACGCTGGTTTTCCGCGGCGCAGGAAAGGCGCGGCTACAACACCGTTTACGACGCCGTGCAGGGCTTCGAGCGCTACATAAACGGCGCGGCGGACGTTATCTTCCACACGGACAACATCCAGGCGCTGCGCACGCTGGCCAATCAGATCCGCAAGCGCACCAGCGACGAGGGTATCCGCGCGCAGATAAACGAAGTGGAAAAGAGCAAGGAGCTGACCGAGGAGCAGAAGGACGAGCTGAAGAAGCAGATCTATGAAAGCGGGAGATATTCGCTCTCGAACTTCGTTGCCGAGCTGGACGAATACACGAACCTGCTGGCCGGAAAGAAAAGCAGATACGACCGCGCCATGGAGGCAATGTTTGGCCGGAGGGCGTACACCGTAATGAAAAACGTTGAAGCCCGTGTTGGTGCGAACATGGTAACAGGTAACATATCCTCTGCGCTTACAAACTTCATACCGCTCACTCAGGCCTGGGGGCAGATAGACACGCGAAGCATGCTGCAGGGCATGTGGCAGACGCTGAAGGCGTATAAGGAGAGCGACGGCATGGTTGACGCGAGCAGCTTTCTGACGAACAGGCGTGGAAGCGACCCGGTGGTGCAGAGCTGGACTCGGAAGGCCTCTTCCGTACTCGGTAAGCCGATGGAGTTTATCGACAGCTTTACCGCTGGCAGTATTATCCGCGCGAGATATGCGCAGAACCTCCGTCACGGAATGAGCGAGGCAGCCGCCATAAACGAGGCTGACGCATTTGCGGCAAGGGTAATGGCCGACCGAAGCAAGGGCTCCCTGCCGACGCTGTTTGAATCAAAGAATCCTCTTTTCAAGGCCTTTACGCAGTTCCAGCTGGAGGTTAACAATCAGTTCAGCGAGGTATTCAAGGATCTCCCGAAGATCAGACGGGACAAAGGGCTTAAGGCTTTGGCGGCTGCGTTGTTCAAGTATTTCATCGGCGCGTACATGTACAATGAGCTTTACGAGTTCCTTGTAGGCCGCCGCCCGGCGCTCGACCCGCTGGGCATACTCAATGACACCGTGGAAAACTGCTGTGCCGAACTGCGCAAAATGCTGTAAATTTTCATCTGCATTTTTTATGCTGTAATATGCTATATTTTGCAGATTGGGAAAGCTTGCAATCGAGCGGAAAACATGAAAAAACCCGCTGAAACAGCCGTTTTAAAGCTGTTTCAGCGGGTTTTACTTTGGCGGAGAAGAAGGGATTCGAACCCTTGAGACCGTTTTGCGGCCTACACGATTTCCAATCGTGCGCGCTCGACCAAGCTACGCGACTTCTCCACGAAACCTGCTCCAGGAACTCCGGCGATATTAAATTGCGCCAAAAACCAAGCTTAGTCATTATAAACCGTGCGCTCCAAAAAGTCAATATCTTTTGAGAAAAATATTTGTGCTTTTGAGAAAAAGGCGTCGTTACCCCGGCGGAACCATCGAGGGGATTCTTCGGTCGCTTCACTCCCTCTGAATGACGTGCGTAGTGGTGGGTACGCAGCAGGGTGCAGCGGTAACTGTTGAAACGCGGCGGGGGGCGGCAGTAACGTGGACGCGGAAGCCCATGGTCTCCGTCATTCAGAGGCCGCAGGCCGTGGAATCCCCTATGGAGGGCGGAGCAGTACGTTGTCGCTACCCTGGTGGAACCAACCAGGGGATTGCGTCGTCGCAAAGTCCGCTCGACTCCGCTTCCGCCTTACGGCGAAAGCTTCGCTCACTCCCTTGCTCCTCCATCTCGGCCTAAGAGCCGCCGCTATGCGGCGGTTGGCCTCGAAACGCGCCTGCGGGCGCAGTTTTCGGCCGCGATCCGCTACGCCGGGTTCGCGTCCGAGACGGGGGTTGTCGCCTGCGGCTCCCTCTGAATGACAGCGGGATTTGGGGGATTCTTCGCCTGCTTGCGCAGACTCTGAATGACAGCAGATACCAAGCCTGCGGCTCCCTCTGAACGACGCGCGCAGTGGCGCCCGCTCAGAATTTCCGGCTCTCCGCGACGGCGAGGGCGTCGCAGCGGTTATTATACTCGTTTTCCGCGTGGCCCTTGACCCAGACGTACGTCATCTCGTGCTTTTCGCAGAGCTCGAGCAGCCGTACCCAGAGCTCCGGATTCTTCGCGGGCTCCTTTTTATTGCGCATCCAGCCCGCGGCGCGCCATTTGCGGGCCCAGCCGAGCTTCAGCGCGTCTATGACGTACTTTGAATCGCTGTAAAGCGTAACGGCGCAGGGCTCGCGCAGGGCGGCGAGCCCGTTTATCACGGCCAGCAGCTCCATGCGGTTATTCGTCGTTACCGCCTCGCCGCCGGACAGCTCCTTCTCCGCGCTGCCGTAGATGAGCACGCAGCCCCAGCCGCCGGGGCCGGGATTGCCGGAGCACGCCCCGTCGGTATAAAGTTTCACCTGCTTCATTTGCTTCACTCTCCAAAAACGCGGTCGGAAAGCCGCGTGAGCAGTCCGCCCAGCGCGTCCGCCAGCTTATTTATGCCGAGAAGGCGGAACAGCAGCCCGCGCAGCCAGTCGATAAACGCGCAGACGATGAATATGCCCACGGCGGAGCCGAGGACGCCCAGCGCGAGCAGCGGGGCGGGCTTCGCCGCCAGAAAGGCCCAGCGCCCGCCGATGAAATAGTTCCACACGCAGGGGTGAACGTGGATAAGATATACGCCGAAGGCCATCGGCGAGAGAAATTTCGTCATGCGCCGCACCGCCTCCGCCATGCTTATGCGCGAAAAGAACATCAGCAGCGCCACGGAGCCCACGAGCACGAAAAGCGACGTGAACGAGACGAAGTAATTCCCGTTCTCCCCGCCGAGCGCCTCGATAACGACCTTTGAGAGGAAGACCGCGAGCATGAAGAGCGCGTAAACGCCCAGCCAGCCGCGCCGCAGCCCCCTGAACGGCTCATACCGTTTCAGGTACGCGCCGATGATGTAAAGCGCCGTCAGCCAGAGCATGCTGTAACCGAACGAGGTTCGGAAAATGTCGCGGTTCAGCGCCGTCGGGCAGACGGAGAGCACGAATATGAGCGCGAAAACGAGCAGCGAGGCCTGCTTTTTCGTCATTTTATCAAAGAGCAGCGCGATGAACGGCGTGAACGGCACCATGCCGAGGTACGCCGTAACGTACCACCAGCGCCCGGAGAGCACCGGCAGCAGCGTATGCGCCGGGTCGAACTCATAGACGCCGAAGATGCGAAACAGCGCCGATATGCCGACGGAGTACGCAAATACCTCCAGCCACAGCGCTATCGGCCGCGAAGCGCGAAAGCGCGAGTCCACGCCCGCGTAGCCGCTTATGAGCGCGAAGCAGTTCACGTCGCAGATGACGAATATGCGCATGAACCACGCGGTGTAATACTGCGCCGTGCCGGGCTCGGCCGCCGCGAGCACGCCGCCCTGCGTGAAGATGTGCGCTGTGAGGATCATGAGCATGGACACGAGGCGCAGCGTGTCCACGCCGTAGTTTCGTTTTGTCGTTTTAATGGCGGCTGTCTGCATGGCTGTCCCTCCGGCGGTTTTTGGGCTATTGTACCATGAGGCAAAGCGCCCCGTCAAGGGAGGGGCGCGGGGGATGGGGAACAGGGGAATTATTTGCTGTCATCCAGAGGGAGCGCAAGCTTAAATATTGCACGTCATTCAGAGGGAGCGTTAGCGACCGAAGAATCCCCCGGTACGTTCTGCCGGGGTAGCGACAACGGACTGCTCCGCCCCTGACCGGGGGATCCCCGCTATGCGAGGATGACGGAAAAGGCCATGACCCCCTCCCGCGTCCACTGCTTGACTGCTCCGCCCTCCATGGGGGATTCCACGGCCTGCGGCCTCTGAATGACGGAAACCTTTGAGTCCCCGCGTCCACTGTACGCGCGTTCCGCACCCTTTTCCAACGGTCACCGATGCACCCCGCTGCGCACCTCACCTTTCGCACGTCATTCAGAGGGAGCGCAGCGACCGAAGAATCCCCCATATGGTTCCACCGGGGTAACGACAACGGACTGCCCTGCCCTCCATGGGGGATTCCACGGGGTGCTTGCGCACCCCTCTGAATGACGGAGACTTTGACCCTCCCGCGTCCACTGTTGGACTGCTCCGCCCTCCATGGGGGATTCCACGGCCTGCGGCCTCTGAATGACGGAGACTTCTGGTCACCGCGTCCACTGTTGCGCCCCCTCCCGCAGCTCACACCCGGCGACCTTACATTTTTCGGATATCGTAAAGAAAAGTGGAGGAGAGTGATGATCCATGATATACCTTCTTGAGGATGACGACAGCATCAGGAAGCTTGTGGTATACACGCTGCAAAGCCAGGGCTACGAGGCGGAGGGCTTCGCCCGGCCCTCGGCGTTCTGGCGGGCGATGGATACGCGCATGCCGGAGCTGGTGCTTTTGGACATAATGCTGCCGGAGGAGGACGGGCTGAGCATACTACGCCGCCTGCGCACCTCCGTGGCCACGAAGAGCCTGCCGGTCATAATGCTCACGGCAAAGAACACGGAGTATGACCGCGTTATCGGCCTTGATAACGGCGCGGACGACTTCATCTCCAAGCCCTTCGGCATGATGGAGCTTGTGGCGCGGGTGCGCGCGCTGCTGCGCAGGATGCTGCCGCAGCAGGCCGAAACGCGGGACTATACGCTCGGCGAGCTTTACGTCTGTCCGGAAAAGCACATCGTGCGCGTATCGGGAAAGGACGTCGCGCTGACGTACAAGGAGTTCGAGCTGCTGTGCCTGCTGCTGGAAAACCGCGGCATCGTGCTCACGCGCGACGTAATAATGGACCGCATCTGGGACAGCGACTTTGACGGCGAGAACCGCACAGTGGACGTTCACGTCCGCACGCTGCGCTCAAAGCTCGGCGCGGCGGGCGCGTACATAGAGACCGTGCGCGGCGTGGGCTACCGCATGGAGGAAGCGGTGCAGTGAGCGCCGCCGGGAGGCTGAGACCATGACGATGAAAATTTTCCGCAGCTCCTTCATAGTGGGGCTGTGCGTGCTGCTCGTTTCGGCGGGGCTCTTCCTCGCCGTGCTTTACGGCTACTATGAAAACAGGGTCTATGACGAGCTCTCCGCGCAGGCGCAGAGCATCGTTCACGGCGTGGAATGCGCGGGAGAGGCATATTTCGACGGCTTTACCTCGCGCGACCGTGTAACATGGGTGGCGCGGGACGGGCAGGTGCTCTATGACAGCGGGGCGGACGCCTCCGCCATGAGCAACCACCGCGACCGCGAGGAGATAAGCCAGGCGCTCGAAAAGGGCTCCGGCAAAAGCTCGCACTATTCGCAGACGCTCATGCAGAAAACGCTCTATTACGCGCTTCTGGCAAAGGACGGGACCGTCGTGCGCGTTTCCTGCGTGCAGCGCTCGCCCGCGTCCATAGTCTGGGGCATGCTCCAGCCGATACTGTGGGTTCTGGCGCTGACGGTGCTGCTCTCGGGCATTCTTTCCTCGCGGATGGCGAAGAAGATAGTGAAGCCCATAAACGGGCTGGACCTTGATTATCCCGAGGTGAACGCGGACTATAAGGAGCTTTCGCCGCTTGTGGACAGGCTGCGGGAGCAGAATTTTACGATCCGCCGGCAGATGGACGAGCTGGGCGCGAAGCAGCGCGAATTTTCCGCGATAACGGATAATATGAGCGAGGGCTTCATCATCTCGGACAATCGCGGCGCGATACTTTCAAAAAATCACGCCGCCGCGCGCCTGCTTGAAGCCGGGGGCGAGCTTTCCGGCAGCGTTCTGCAGAAGGACTGCCCCGAGCCGCTGCGCGACTGCGCCGCTTCCGCGCTGGCCGGGCGGCGGGCCGAGCGCATGATGAGCCTTTCCGGGCGCAGTCTCTGCCTGATCGCAAGCCCCGTCGTGGCCTCCGGGCAGGTGACGGGCGCGGCCATCATGATAATGGACGCCACGGAGCGCGAGCAGCGCGAGCAGCTGCGGCGCGAATTTTCCGCCAACGTTTCCCACGAGCTGAAAACGCCGCTCACGTCCATCTCGGGCTTTGCGGAGCTGATGAAGGAGGGGCTCGTCCCGCCGGAGAAGATGAAGGAGTTCGCGGGCGACATTTATGCCGAGTCCAGCCGCCTCATAGCGCTGGTGAACGACATTATCCGTCTCTCCGGGCTGGACGAGGATTCCCCCGCGTTCGAGACGGAGCCGGTGGAGCTGTATTCTCTCGCGCAGAGCGTGACGGAGCGGCTTGAAAGCGTGGCGGAGAAGAAAAACGTCAGCCTGCGGCTCACGGGCGGCAGCGCGGAGAGAAGCGGCGTCCGCCAGCTGCTGGAGGAGATGATATATAA
>CAKTED010000071.1 GCA_934546725.1 uncultured Oscillospiraceae bacterium
CCCCGTCTCGGACGCGAACCCAGCGTAGCGGATCGCGGCCGAAAACTGCGCCCGCAGGCGCGTTTCGAGGCCAACCGCCGCATAGCGGCGGCTCTTAGGCCGAGATGGAGGAGCAAGGGAGCGAGCGAAGCTTTCGACGCAAGGCGGAAGCGGAGTCGAGCGGACTTTGCGACGACGCAATCCCCCATATGGTTCCACCATGGTAACGACAACGTACTGCTCCGCCCCTGACCATGGGATTCCACGGGGTGCTGACGCACCCCTCTGAATGACGGAGACTTTGAGTTCCCGCGTCCACGGTTACGGACACACCCTTCCCCTCGCCCGCTCACGCCCCATATCCACCGCCCATGAATATAATTATGAACAAATTCACTTTTAAAAATTGCCAGTTACGGCGGTTTTCGACGATAAATTCACGAAAAATTAACAAAAGAACAATAAAACCAATTGTATTATTCATTGCGACGATGTATAATAATCACGCTGAACAGTGCATCCCCCCTCAGGGGTTTTCCATATGAACAGAAAGGATGAAATTAAAATGAGCGTATTGACTGATCTCATCTATGGCGGCTCGAACGCCGTGGCAGGACTGACCGAAGGCGCGGTGAACGACGCCATAGCAAAGTATGGCAAGGACAAGGCGGCGGTTTTTCCCGATACCGCTTATTTCTGTCCCACGATCTACGCGGCCACCGGCGTTAAGGTAAAGACCCTCGGCGACCTGCCCGCCTGCGTGGACGTCCTCAAAAGTCTCATAACCAACCAGGAGGATCTCGGCCAGGCGCTCAACGCCGGTCTTGCCACCGCCGTCGGCGCGGAGATCCTTGAGCTCCTCAAATATGTTGAAAATCCCGCGCCGTATGAAAACGAGGCCGGCATCGGCTTTGTTTCCGACGCGGTGATCCGTTCTCTCGGCGTGCCGCTGGTAACGGGCGATATCCCCGGCGTGGCCGTCGTTCTCGGCAAGGCCGAGGATCCCGCCTCCCTCGTCAAGGTGGTCAAGGACTATCAGGACAAGGGCCTGCTCACGTTCCTCATCGGCGAGGTCATCGACCAGGCCATCGAGGGCGGCGTAAAGATGGGTCTTGACCTGCGCGTCATCCCGCTGGGCCATGACGTTACCGCAGTTATCCACGTTGTCACCGTCGCCATCCGCGCGGCGCTCATCTTCGGCAACGTGCAGCCCGGCGACCTTGCGGGTCTCCTGAAGTACACGAAGGAGCGCGTTCCCGCCTTCGTCAACACCTTCGGCGCTATCGACAACGTCGTCGTTTCCGCCGGTGCGGGCGCCATCGCGCTCGGCTTCCCCGTTATCGTTGATATCGACCTCGGCGAGAACCAGGTCCCCGGCGCGCTCGTGAGCGTAACGGACCATGAGCACACCGTTTCCGAGTCTCTGAGCCTGCGCAACATCAAGGTCAAGGCAAAGGCCGTATCCCTCCCCGTGAGCTTCGCCGCCGCGTTCGAGGGCGAGATCATCAGAAAGAAGGACACCTACGCCGAGTTCTGGTCCGATAAGAACACCACCTGCGAGCTCGTCACCGCAAAGGGTAAGGACGAGGTCGAGGATCATAAGATCACCATAGACGGCCCCGATCTGCCTGAGCATTCCGACGGCATCACCGAGATGGCCCTCGCCACCGTCATCGACGTTTACGGCGAGCGCATGCAGCCCGACTTCGAGTCCGTTATCGAGCGCAAGATCCACGCATGGCTCAACTATATCGAGGGCGTTATGCACACCGGCCAGCGTAACCTCTTCCGCATCCGTATCAGCCGCGAGGCGTATGACGCTGGCCTGCGCCTGACTCATTTCGGCGAGGTGCTTTACGCCATGATCATGCAGGACTTCGCCAGCGTTGTGGACAAGTGCCAGGTAACGCTCGTGACCGATCCCGTCAAGGCAAAGAAGGTGCTCGACGAGCAGGCCATGCCCCGCTATGCCGCCCGCGACGCGCGTCTCGAGTCCCTCACGGACGAGAGCGTGGATCAGTTCTACACCTGCATCCTCTGCCAGAGCTTTGCGCCGTCCCACTGCTGCATCGTAACGCCCGAGCGTCTGGGCCTCTGCGGCGCGGTCTCCTGGCTCGACGCCAAGGCCACCTATGAGCTTTCGCCCAACGGCCCCAGCCAGCCCGTTCCCAAGACCGGCTGCACCGATGAGCGCCTCGGCGCATACGATTCCGTCAACGAGATCGTCAAGGACGCTACGCACGGCGCTCTTGAGCAGGTCACGCTCTACTCCATCATGGTCGACCCGATGACGAGCTGCGGCTGCTTTGAGTGCATCTGCGGCATCATGCCCGAGGCTAACGGCCTCATCATCGCAAACCGCGAGTATACCGGCATGACCCCCACCGGCATGACCTTCGGCGAGCTGGCCTCCATGACCGGCGGCGGCGTCCAGACCCCCGGCTTCATGGGTCACGGCCGCCACTTCATCTCCTCCAGAAAGTTCGCTGCCGCCGAGGGCGGTATCGAGCGCATCGTCTGGATGCCCAAGGAGCTGAAGGACAGCGTTGCCGCGCGCCTGAACAAGACCGCGAAGGAGCTTTTCGGCGCCGAGAACTTCACCGACATGATCTGCGACGAGACCATCGCTACCGACAGCGAGGGCGTTCTGAAGTTCCTCGAGGAGAAGCATCATCCCGCGCTGGGCATGGATCCCATCATGTAATTTGCCGCGCTCTGTGCAAAAATTTTACCGCCCAGTGGTGAAAAAAACACCACTGGGCGGCTTTTTTGTGTGTGGGACGCTGTCATTTTGAGAAAGTGCGCGTCCACTGTTGGGTGTGTGCCCCTGACCGGGGGATCCCCGCTTCGCGAGGATGACGGTGGAAGCGGCGACCCTCCCGCGTCCACATTTTCTGCTGTCATTCTCGCGCTTCGCGCGGGAATCCCCCAATTGGTTCCACATGGTAACGATGACGCACTACCCAGCCCCTGACCGGGGGATTCCACGGGCTTCGCCCTCTGAATGACGGAGACTTTGGGTCTGCGCGTCCACCGCCGCGCCCTGCGCCGCACCCACTCTCTCGCACGTCATTCAGAGGGCGCGTAAGCGACCGAAGAATCCCCCAAATGGTTCCACCGGGGTAACGACACCCCGCCGCCCAGCCCCTACCGCACAAAATTTTGCCGCCCGTATTGCCTTTGCGGGCGATACAGGGTAAAATGACAATACCACAAAACGAAGGGAGCATGGCAATGAAAAAGATAATGACCCGCCTCTGCGGCGCGGCGCTGGCGATATCCCTGCTCGGCGCGGGCATCGGCTCGGCGGGCGCGGAGCTGAAATTGCCCTCAAAAAGCATTAATGTTAACACCGGTGTTAAGATATACGTCAACGGCGCGGAGTTCACACCCACGGATTCCGATGGAAAGGCGGTCGACGTTTTCCTCCACGACGGGACGACGTACCTGCCCGTGCGCGCGATAAGCGGCCTTTTTGACGCGGACATCGCCTGGGACGGCGAAACGAAGAGTGTGAAGCTCGACACCGCCGGCGCGGCCCAGACCGCTGCCGCCGCCAGAGCCGCCGTGAAAAAATATACCGATTCCGAGCCGCTCGTCACGACGTATTATCAGTATTACCTCAAGGTCGCGGCCATCCTCGGCGAAAATTTCGAGACCGTCAGGGCGTATTATGCCGCCAATCCCACGGGCTACTACGAGCAGTATCTTGAATTTTTCATGCCGTACAGCACGTTTGACAAGGAGTTCGGCACATATATGGAGAATTGCATGACCCTTGTGAGCGCGGCAAAGGAGCTTGGCGGCAAGCTCGACGCCTTCGCCGCCGACGGGCAGTACTCCGCCGACGAGCTCGATACGCTCGCCTCCGGCACGAGCTATCTTGACACGAATTACCAGTATTTCAAGGAGTACCTCGCCTCCTCCTCGCCCGAGCGCATCCTTGCCTTCGTAAAGGACGGCTTCAGCCCTGCCATTTACGCGCAGGTCGCCGCCGTGGTATGATTTTTCCGGGACGCGGGGGTTGGACGCGGGGTAACGTGGATGCGGAGACCCAAAGTTTCCGTCATTCAGAGGCCACGCCAGTGGCCGTGGAATCCCATATGGAGGGGCTTGGCAGTACGTTATCGTTACCATGTTGGAACCAACCGTGGGATTCTTCGGTCGCTTCGCTCCCTCTGAATGACGTGCGAGAGGGGAAGTGCGATGCAGGGTGCAGTGGTAATGGGGACGCGGAGACCCAAAGTTTCCGTCATTCAGAGGCCACGCCAGTGGCCGTGGAATCCCATATGGAGGGGCTTGGCAGTACGTTATCGTTACCATGTTGGAACCAACCGTGGGATTCTTCGGTCGCTTCGCTCCCTCTGAATGACGTGCGAGAGGGGAAGTGCGATGCAGGGTGCAGTGGTAATGGGGACGCGGGAACTCAAAGTCTCCGTCATTCAGAGGCCACGCCAGTGGCCGTGGAATCCCATATGGAGGGGCTTGGCAGTACGTTGTCGTTACCCTCACGCAACCATCGGGGGGATTCTTCGGTCGCTTCGCTCCCTCTGAATGACGTGCGAGATTTGGGGGATTCTTCGCCTGCTTGCGCAGGCTCTGAATGACAGCATATAATACCCTCTGAATGGCAGAAAATAGTCTTCCAAACATACGGCACCCCACAAAAAATGCGCGCACCGTTTTCCGGTGCGCGCATAATTATTATCATTCCCCCGGAAATTACTTTCCGTACTTCTCCATGAGGGCCTTGATCTTCTGCGAGGGGTCGAGCATGGCGGTGATGCTCACGTCGTGGTTCATCGCGGAGATGACGTATGCAATATACTTGCTGCAATCGACCTCATAGAACCAGGGGCGCTGCTTGAGCTCGTCGGTGCGGTAGGTGAGGTTCGTGCCGAAAACGCCGTCTATCAGGCCGTCCTCATAGGCCTTATCGAACTTCGCAAGGCCGTTGGTAAACAGCGCGTAGGTGGCCACGGCGAAGAATTTGCCGACCTTCTGCTCGTGCATGAACTGGGCGATATCGAGCATGGAGTCGCCGGAGGCGATCATATCGTCGACGACGATGACCGTCTTGCCCTCGACGGAGGAGCCGAGATACTCGTGCGCAACGATGGGGTTGCGGCCGTTTACGATAACGGAGTAGTCGCGGCGCTTATAGAACATGCCGAGGTCGCAGCCGAGGACGGAGGAATAGTACATGTTGCGGTTCATGGCGCCCTCGTCCGGGCTTACGACCATGAAGCTGTCCTTGCCGGGGTGCAGTTCGGGGAAGTGTTTGAACATGGCCTTCAGGACCTGGTAGTGCGGCATGAGGTTATCGAAGCCGACGAGGGGGATGGCGTTCTGAACGCGGTTATCGTGCGCGTCGAAGGTGATGAAGTCCTTTATGCCCATCTCGCTCAGCTCCTGCAGGGCGAAGGCGCAGTCGAGGCTTTCGCGGTAGCTGCGGCGATGCTGGCGGCCGCCGTAGAGGATGGGCATGATAACGCTCATTCTGCTGGCCTTGCCGCTCGCGGCCTGAATGAGGCGCTTGAGATCCTGATAGTGGTCGTCCGGGCTCATGCAGTTTTCACGGCCGAACATCTTGTATTTGACGCTGTAATTGCCAACGTCCACGATGAAGTAAAGGTCCTTGCCGCGAACGCTGTCCTTGATGAGGCCCTTGCCGTCGCCGGACTGGAAACGGGGGCACTCGCAGTTTACGATGAAGGTGTCCTGCGCCTCGGGTCCGCCCGCCGCCCAGCGAACGAGGTACTTGTCGATAAGCTTTGCCAGCTCCATGGAGCCCTCCGTGGGCACCAGCGCCATGGGGTGAAAACTCTTGCCTGAGTGGAATACGCTTTCAGCTTCCATTTTATTTATCCCATCCTGTCTTTGTATTTCAAAAAGGTTCTTCCGCTTTTTTCAGGGAGCGGCGCCGCCGGGCGCGGCATCCCAGGATAAAAAACTGTCTATAATAAGAATAAAATACATGTTCACCTTTGTCAATTATTATGGCGGATATTTTTGGCGCTCCTTATTGCGAATGTTTGTGTAAAATGATATACTTAGCGTGTCGATAAAGTCGGCACGCTCTCAAAGAAATGCGAGCATAAGGCCTCTTTTTTACGAATGATTTTTTACCCGAAAGGAACTGATCATAATGGCAAAATATCCCGTTACGAGAACCGCGGCGCCGAAGGAGAAGCCGGATGAGACGAAGCTCGGCTTCGGCAAGGTTTTTACGGACCACATGTTCATCATGAACTATACCGAGGGCCAGGGCTGGCACGACGGGCGCATCGTCCCCTACGGCCCGTTTGAGCTCGACCCCTCCTGCATGGTCTTCCACTATGCGCAGGAAATATTCGAGGGTATGAAGGCCTACCGCACGGCGGACGGCAGCGTTCAGCTTTTCCGCCCCATCGAGAACGCCCGCAGGATCAATAATTCCGCTGAGAGAATGTGCATCCCGAAGATCCCTGAGGAGGATTTTGTGGACGCCGTCAGGGAGCTTGTCAAGGTCGACGAGGACTGGGTCCCCCACGCGCCCGGAACGAGCCTCTATATCCGCCCGTTCATCATCGCGTCCGACGCCGCGCTCGGCGTTCACGCATCCAAAACCTACATTTTCTGCATCATATGCAGCCCCAGCGGCAGCTACTACGCCGCGGGCATCAACCCCGTCAAAATCTACGTTGAAAACGACGATGTGCGCGCCGTTCGCGGCGGCACCGGCTTCACGAAGTGCGGCGGAAACTACGCGGCCTCCATCCGCGCCGGTGAGCGCGCCGAGGAGGTCGGCTTCGCGCAGGTCCTGTGGCTGGACGGCGTTGAGCGCAAGTATATCGAAGAGGTCGGCTCCATGAACGTCATGTTCAAGATAGACGGCAAGGTCGTCACCCCCGCGCTGGACGGCTCCGTCCTGCCCGGCATCACGAGAAAGTCCTGCATCGAGCTCATCCGCTCCTGGGGCATCGAGGTCGAGGAGCGCCTGCTCTCCGCCGAGGAGCTCTTTGCCGCGGCCGAAAGCGGCAGACTTGAGGAGGCCTGGGGCACCGGCACCGCCGCCGTCGTTTCCCCCATCGGCGAGATGAAGTGGAACGACCGCGACGTTATCGTAAACGGCGGCAAAATCGGCGAGATCACCCAGCGCCTTTATGACGAGCTCACCGGCATCCAGTGGGGCCGCCTTCCCGACGAAAGAGGCTGGATCACGAAGGTCTGAGCCGGTTTGGGCAAGTGCGTGCGGGTAATGCCGCCCGTGTTGTGAATAATGCGCGCCCCCGTGTCCTTTGGAGGATACGGGGGCGCGTTTTTTGCTTTTTGTCGGGCATTGGGGGGTGGTGGGTTGTGTGTGGGGAACGCGGAGACGCGGGTTGTGTGTGCGGGG
>CAKTED010000072.1 GCA_934546725.1 uncultured Oscillospiraceae bacterium
GTTCAGAAAGGCCTGGCAATCTCACGATTCGATATATATGAGCGACGAGGACAGGGAGATATTCCGCGAGGCCTATGATTTTTGGAAGGATCGCACCATTTCCAAAATGGTCGAGGGCGCTCTCACCGAGGACTTCTGGGCTGCCTGCGGAAACGGCTGCATTCTCGGTGCCGGAAAGCGCGACCCGTATTTCCATGGCGTATCAGGCATGCCGCAGGGCCATTACATAGCCAATTTCAACAAGGCCATAAACGTTGGCTTCGGTGAGGTAAAGCGTCAGGCTCAGGCAAAGCTTGACGAAATGAACGGCCGCATTTACGGCAGCAACGCAAAGCCCCACATCTTCTACTATTCCGTTATCCGCGTGTGCGAGGCCGCAATGCTGCTTTCAAAGCGTTACGCCGATGCCTGCCGCGAAAAGGCCGTCCGCACAGCGGACGAGGCCAGGAAAGCCGAGCTTTTCAGAATGGCAGACAGTCTTGACTGGATAATGGAAAACCCCGCCAGGACATATTGGGAAGGCCTCCAGGTGGCGATTTTCTACCAGCTGCTGCTCTCTACCGACGCTCAACAGCACGGTCAGTCCATCGGCCGCATGGACTGGTATACCGGCCACCTGCTTCAGAAGCAGCTTGATGAGGGCACCATCACGGCTGAGGAGGCGCAGGAATACACGGACGCCTTCATTCTACGCCTGAGCGACATTATCGTTCTCCCGGCGTTTTTCCTCGATAACAGGCACATCATTGAGCTGCAGAAGCAGGGCCAGAGCATTTATTCCTCAATATACAACGGCCTCACGCCCACCGCCGGCATAAACATCACCCTCGGCGGCCGCAGGGCCGACGGAAGCGACTGCACCACTCCGGCTACATACTGCTTCCTCCAGACATACGGGCGCATGAAGTTCCCGGATCCCACCGTTGCCCTGCGCATACATCCCGGCACGCCCGATGACGTCTGGCGTCTCGGCATAGAGTCCAGTAAGCTCTGCGGCGGCATTCCGCAGATGCAGAACGATGAAATCATCATTCCATCGCTCATGGATCTCGGCTTTACGCTTGAGGATGATTACAGCATCGTCGGCTGCGTGGAGCCAGGCGGAACGGGTAACGAGTGGCCCGCCTGCGGCTGCACCGGCGCTGAATCCATCTGGAACATGGTCACCGTTGTCCTTCTTGCGATAAACGGCGGTGTCAACCCGATGACGGGCAAGATGGCGCTCCCCTGCAAAAAGCTCTACGAATGTGACAGCTTTGAAGAATTCAAGGATAATTTCCGCAGGGAAATGCAGTATGTTCTTGACTGGACCGTTTCCTACGCCAACACCTTCGAGCTTGTTTACGGCGAATACTTCCCCTGCATCGCAGCTTCCGCGCTTATGGACGGCTGCCTTGAGAGTGGGAAAGACGTTAATGACGGCGGCGCCAAATATAACCGCGTGGGCCTGACCGCCTGCGGCACCGCAAACGTGGGCGACAGCCTTATGGCCATAAAGAAGCTCTGCTTTGACGACAAAACCGTCTCCACCCGCGAAATGTACGACGCTCTTCAGGCAAACTGGGAGGGCTACGAGGAGCTCCGCCAGACCATCATAAACGAGGTCCCGCACTACGGCAACGATAACGACGAGGCCGACGAGCTGGCCTCGTGGGCTCTCGGTCTCTTCGCCGAGATCATGACCAACGCCACAGGCTCGCGCGGACATTATTCCGGCGGAACCTTCACGATGACGGCGCATATTTATCAGGGCAAGATGACAAAGGCAACGCCTGACGGACGGCGTGACGGCGAGCCCATCGCAGACGCCATCAGCCCCCGCCAGGGCTTTGATAAAAACGGCCCGACCGCCTATCTCCGTTCCGCCGCCAAACTTCCCCACCGCGCGCTTACGAACGGCGACCAGCTCAATATCCGCTTCTCGCCAAACAGCGTTGCCGGAGACATCGGCGCAATGAAGCTCAGGCAGCTTATAAGCGCTTATTTCAAGCTCGGCGGAATGCAGGTCCAGTTCAACGTTGTGAGCACAGACTCCCTGCACGAGGCACAGAAGGATCCCGACAGCTTCAAGGATCTCATCGTCCGTATCGCGGGCTTCTCCACCTATTTTGTAACGCTCGACAAGGCCACGCAGGACGACTTCATCATGCGCACTGAACAGAGCATCTGACAGATACTGTCTTCTGAAAAAACAGGTCCGCAGCTTATGCAAAAGCTGCGGACTTGATTTTTCTGCTCCATGGCTTTATAATCTATGATGTTTACTGATTTTACATATGCAAAGAGGTTTTATAATGAAGCAAAAGGTTGCAAGAGGGCTTATATACTGCATCGGCATGATCGTTCTTGCCGCCGGGATATCGCTGAACACAAAAACAGGGCTTGGCGTTTCGCCAATCATTTCCGTTGCCTACTGCGTGTCCGAATACACCGGCTTTAATTTTGGTGATATGACATTCCTGCTTTACGTCATATTCGTCGCGGCGGAATTTGCTCTGAGAGGCAGGCGCAGCCACTGGTATGATCTTCTCCAGCTGCCGCTGAGCCTGGTCTTCAGCCGGTTTTTGAATCTTTTCGGCTCTCTCGTGACCTACTCGAGCTCAGAGCACAGCCTTGCTTCAAATCTTGCGCTGCTCGCTCTTGCAATAGTCCTCACCGGCATCGGCATATGCATGACGGTGAACATGCAGCTCGTTCCCAATCCCGGCGACGGCATCGTTCAGGCTCTCGCCGAAAAAACAGGCTGGAAGCAGGGCTTTGCCAAAAACGTGTTTGACATCGGCAGTGTTTGCGTGACCGTTATCCTTGGCCTGATACTGATGCACAGGGTAGTAGGAATAAACATCGGCACGCTTTGCGCCATGCTTGGCGTAGGCCGCGTTGTCGCTCTTACGAATCGGCTTACGAAAAAGCAGATGTGCGCCGCGGCCGGTCTTTCACAGCCTGTCACTGCCTGAGCGCTCACTGCTTTTAAAATTGAACGCCCCCGTCGCCTTCAACAGGTCCGACGGGGGCGTTTATTATCCATATGAGTTAATTCAGAAAATCCTTCAGCTTCTTTGAACGGCTGGGATGACGGAGCTTCCTGAGAGCCTTTGCCTCTATCTGGCGTATTCTCTCGCGCGTAACGTTGAACTCCTTGCCGACCTCCTCAAGAGTGCGGGTGCGGCCGTCCTCGATGCCGAAGCGCAGGCGCAGAACCTTTTCCTCACGCGGAGTAAGCGTACTGAGCACCTGCTCAAGCTGCTCACGCAGGAAGGTGAAGGACGCCGCCTCTGCCGGCTCCGATGCATCCTCGTCCGGGATAAAATCGCCCAAATGGCTGTCCTCCTCCTCGCCGATAGGCGTTTCGAGCGAAACGGGATCCTGCGCGATCTTGAGGATATCGCGTATTTTTTCAACCGGCATATTCATCTCCGCCGCCACTTCTTCGGGCGTGGGATCGTGGCCAAGCTCCTGAAGCAGCTGGCGCGAAACGCGGATCACCTTGTTAATGGTCTCAACCATATGGACGGGAATGCGGATGGTTCTGGCCTGATCCGCTATGGAGCGGGTTATGGCCTGCCGTATCCACCATGTAGCATATGTGGAAAACTTATAGCCCTTAGTATGATCAAACTTTTCAACGGCCTTTATGAGTCCAAGGTTTCCCTCCTGAATGAGATCAAGGAACAGCATTCCGCGACCCACATAGCGCTTTGCTATGCTGACAACAAGGCGCAGATTGGCCTCTGCCATTTTCTTGCCGGCATCCTCGCCTGTTTTTATGCGCTTATTCAGTGCCGCAAGCTCCTCGTCAGTAAACGGCTCGGCGGTCCCGGCCTTCACTTTCTTTTCCCGCTCTTCCTTTTCGCGCGCGGCCTCCGTGCCGTCGGACATCTTTGTGGCATAGTCTATCTCCTCCTCGGGCGTGAGCAGATTTACCTTGCCTATCTCCTTCAGATACATGCGCACAGGGTCGTCGATGCTGAAGGTCTCTGCAAGAGCGTCCGTATTGGCAAGCTCCTCCTCGCTTATATCCTCCAGCTCTTCTATCTCTTCAAGATCAGACGCCTCCGGGAGCATATCGTCGGTTATGGTAACGGCAAAGTCCTCATCTACGACCTCCACTCCGAGATTATCGAGAGTTTCGTAAAATTTGTCTATCTGATCCGCGTCAAGATGAAGCTCCTCGAAAAATGCCGACAGCTCCTTGTATGGCACCGAGCCGTTCTTTTTGCACTTGTCGAGAAACTCCGTAAGTCTGGCGCCAAACTGCTCCTTATCGATGACGTTCTCCTCGCCCTGCTCCTGAGCCTTAGTTTTTTTTGCCACTGTTCATATCCTCCATACCCTTAGTTTTTTTCAGTCTGTCCGCCAGCGCCATAAGGTCGCCGGAGCCCCTGAGTTTTTCCGTTCTTATAACGTCTATGTAATCATTCATTGCCTGTCCCGCAAGCGCAAGATTTTCGGGCTTCTGCGTTATTTCAACGAGTCTTGACATTTCCTCCGCTTCAAGCTCTCCCGCAAAGCCGGATATGCTCACGCTTCTGCCCTGATCGCCGCGTTCCTTTATCAGTGAATACAGCTTTCCAAGAAAGGGGGACGAGAATTCGCCGCTTTCAATGCCGCATTTCGGGATCAGCGACGGGTCCATGATAAGAAGTCGGATTATCCCCTCCTCTGCAGCAGCCGAGCGGACGTTTTTGTAGCGAATGGACCGTTCCCTTGGCTGAGCCGAAAGCTCGGGACGCATTTCGCTGCGCTCCTGCTCCCTTTTCTGCGCGGATATCCTTCTTTTTCGTGCCTTCGCTATCTCCTGCGCCATCGCTTCCGCGGAAACGCCTGCCGCCTGAGCGGCTCTTCCGCCGTATATCTCCCGCTCCACCGGGCTTGAAAGCTTCGAGATAAGCTCCCCCGCCGCCTTGAGAAATTCGACCTTGTCTTCGTCCTTTTCAAGGTCAAAGCGGGCCTGAAGATTCATGAGGCTGTACTCAACGTGGTTCTCGCTGCCGTTTATGAGGCGTTCAAACGCTCCGGGACCGTTGATTTTTATAAAATCATCGGCATCTATCTTTACCTTTTTATCGCCCACTATTCTGTCCGGCAGCTTGAGAACCTTTACGGTCAATTCAGAATTTTTCAGTATCTCAAGATGATTATCTCGTTTGCATATCGCGCCATAAGCCGCGTCTGCTCAACTGTGAGAGAGGTGCCCATGGAGGCGACCGCATTGTCAAAGCCCGCCTGATGAAGCGTTATAACGTCTATATTTCCCTCGCAGAGAATGAAGCTGCCGCGTTTGGAGTTTTTTGCAAGGTTTATACCGTAAAGCGTTCTGCGCTTGCTGAAGGCCAGGGTCTCGGGCGAGTTGAGGTATTTGGGTTCAGAGTCTGAAAGCGTTCTCCCGCCAAAGCCCAGAACCTCGCCGCTGACGCTTATGACAGGAAACATCAGCCTGTCTCGAAACTTGTCATAAACAGAGCCCCTGGCGTTTTTCACCGCAAGTCCCGCCTGCACGAGCTCATATTCTCCAAAGCCCTTCCGCTTCATGGCGGTTATCAGCGTATTCCACGCGTTTGGAGCTGCGCCAAGGCCAAAGCGCGTTGCCGTCTGCGGGCTTATTCGGCGTTTTTCGAGGTAAGCTCGCGCCGCCGCACCATTTTCTGAGCGCAGAAGCGAGTTATAAAACCTCGCTGCTTCCTTATTCAGCTCCAGAATACGCCTCCTCAGCTGCGCCGTCCCTCCACGGTCATCCTCCGGAACCGTCATTCCCGCGCGATTTGCAAGAAAACGCACGGCGTCTGGATAGCTGAGATTTTCTATTTCCATTATGAAGTTAATAACTCCGCCGCCCTTGCCGCAGCCGAAGCAGTGATATATCTGCTTATCGGGAGAAACCGAAAACGACGGCGTCTTTTCGTTGTGAAACGGACAGAGTCCAAAGAGATTGCCGCCTTTTCGCGCAAGATGAACGTAGGCCGAAACAACGTCGCTTATCTCGCTGCGTTCAAGCAGCTCTTCGATGAAGCTGTCTGGGAATGCCATAGCTGCCCTCCAGTTTTATCCTTCTCCTCTATCTGACGCTCCATGCGCCCGGTATGAAAAGGCTGTTGAAGATATAAATAAGGTAGGTATCACTCATTCCGGCGATATAGTCGCATATCACCCGCTCAGCGGGATATGCCTCAAGAAGCAGTATATAGTCCTCCGGCAGGCGTTTTGGGTTTTTAATATAATAGTCAAAAATCATGGAAAGAATACCCTCGACCTTGCTTTCCTCGCTTTTGGCCTTCGGGTTCTTATACACCCGCTCAAACAGAAAATCGCGGAACGTTTCCATTACGAAATACATCGTAGAGCTCATCTGTATATCGTCAAGCTCCCGGCTTTCGGCAATTACATCAAGTATCACGTTGTTTATACGGCTGCTGTAATCTTCTCCCGTCACTGCCGTTATCTCGCCTGGAATATCCTCCTCCGAGAGTATCCCGGCTCTGATGGCATCGTCCACGTCATGATTTATGTACGCAATGCGGTCAGATATACGTACCACTTTTCCCTCAAGCGTATCCGGCTTTTTTGCTCCCGTGTGGCACAGTATGCCGTCCCGTACCTCGCGGCAGAGGTTCAGCCCCCTCCCGTCGCGCTCAAGAACGTCCACCACCCTGAGACTCTGCTCATTATGCGCAAAGCCGAACGGGCAGAGCTCGTTCAGCGCGCGCTCTCCGGCGTGACCGAACGGCGTATGGCCAAGATCGTGTCCAAACGCAATCGCCTCAGTAAGATCCTCGTTCAGCCGCAGCGCGCGCGATATCGTCCTTGCTATGCGCGCCACCTCTATGGTATGCGTCATCCGTGTGCGGTAATGATCCCCCTCCGGCTGGAGAAAAACCTGTGTTTTGTGCTTCAGCCTGCGGAAAGCCTTGGAATGGACGATGCGGTCAATGTCCCGCTGAAAGCAGGTTCTCACCTGGCACGGCTCCTCTGTTCTCTCGCGCCCGCCTGTTTCGCAGGAAAGCACAGCCTTTGGAGACAGCAGCAGCCTTTCCAGCCTTTCGCTTTCTTCTCTTATGCACGCCATTTCACATGCCCCCCCTTAAACAGACCGATATTTTCCTTCATTATTCCTTATACGGCAATTTTTTTGAAAATCCTTTTTATACGGGCAAAAAAGTCATTGTAATTTCACCGCAGGCCAAGCAGCTCTTCGGCGTTGCCATGGTATATTTTTTCCTTTTCATTCTCTGAAAGACCGAGAGACTCCATAAGCCGTTTTTCATTCTGCGGCGAATGCCACGGG
>CAKTED010000073.1 GCA_934546725.1 uncultured Oscillospiraceae bacterium
ATCTTGTTAAGCGAAACCTTTTCTTCCATTTGAAAATCTCCGTTTCTGAATTTTTGCGCAAAAAAAGTGCGTAGATCCGGGATATACCTGGATTTACGCACTTTTGCTACGCGGCAGCTTTATTTTATCAGATTTCCGGAAAATTTCAAGCCGCGTTTTGAGATTTTTTTCGCCACGGACGATAGACGATCAGAAATATTACGGCCGCGACCGGTATGGCCGTTATGACGTCCAGCGCCGAGTGCTGCTTGACGAAGGTCGTGGAAACGCTTATCAGCACCGCGAGGGCAATGACCGCCGCGCGGAGACCGCGATTTTTGAGCTCCCGGCACATGCACACGGCCTCCGCCGCCGCCATCGCGCCGAGAACGTGCATGCTCGGCAGAACGTTCAGGTTATCGTCCAGCGTATAGATGAGGCCAAGTATCCGTGTGCAGATATTGCTGCGCTCAAAGCTCTCCGGGCGCAGATCCTGTCCGTTCGGGAAGATGAGGAAGAACAGCGACACGGAGAAAAAGCTCAACGCTATGTCCGTCATGTATTTTTTGAAGCCCTCGTGGTCGCGCCGGAGCAGGTACAGTCCCACGGCGAAAAGAAACGGGTACCACAGAACATAGGGTATTACGAAGTATTCACAGAACGGGATGGCATCGTCCAGCGGTATGTACGAGACCCAGTAGCTGCCGGTTATGAGCCGCTCTTCAAGAAAAAATACTATCAGGAACGCGGGCAGAACCAGTATATACCACAGATAGCTGTTCTCCTTTCGCAGAAGGAAGGGGCGCTCGCGCTTTGTTTTCTTCATTTCGTCACCTCCTGTTCGGCAAAATATCCGTCTTTTTGCTGCGAACATTCGTTCTAAATTGTGCAATCGAACAAAAATTCGATTTTTGGGCGGAAAGGGCTTTATTTTGGCCTCAAACTGGTCTATACTCCTTGCATGAAGCAAAATAATATCACGGAGGATAAGATCATGCAGAAACACAGATTTGAAATTTTCGGGTACATAAAGGTCATCAGCTTCATAGTCATGCTCGGTATGGCGGAGCCGATGGCATCCATGCTGCTGCGCTGAGCTCAGAGCCCTCTGGTGAACTGCTCGAAGTCCTCAAGGTTCTTTCTGAGCAGGGCGGGCGTATCGAGCGAATAGGGACATTTGCTTTTGCAGTGGCCGCAATTTTTGCAATCCTTTATTTTTGCCATCTTTTCGTGCCATGCGGGTGTGGTGTATTCCTGCCAGGGGGCGCGGCGCAGCATGAGCGACATGCGCGCGCAGTTGTTTATTTCTATCCCGGCGGGACATGGCATGCAGTAGCCGCAGCCGCGGCAGAAGTTCCCGGCAAGCTCCTTTTTGTCGTGCTCGATAACGGCCTTCAGCTCGTCCGTCAGCTCCGGCTCCGCCGTCTGGTACGAAAGGAATTCGTCCAGCTCGCTTTCGCGCTGAATGCCCCAGATGGGCAGAACGCCGTCCTGCTGCGCCATAAATGCATATGCCGCGGCCGAGTTGTTTATAAGTCCGCCGGACAGCGCCTTCATGGCGATGAAGCCGACGTTCCTTTCGCGGCAGAGGGATACGAGCTCCAGCTCCTTATCGGACGCAAGGTACGAAAACGGGAACTGCAGCGTGTCGTAAAGCCCGCTTTCCACTGCCTCGCGCGCCACGGCGAGCCGATGGTTCGTTATGCCGATAAAGCGTATTTTGCCCTGCTCGCGCGCCTTGAGCATGGCCTCATAAAGCCCCGTCCCGTCGCCCGGCTTCGGAACAAAGGCCGGGTTGTGGAACTGGTATATGTCAACGTGGTCCGTGCGAAGGTTTTTAAGGCTCGTTTCAAGGTCCGCCCAGAAGTCCTCGGCGTTCTGCGCGCCGGTCTTCGTGGCGATGACGAGACGGTCGCGTATGTGCTCGAACGCCATGCCGAGCTTTTCCTCACTGTCGGTATAATAGCGGGCGGTATCAAAGAAGTTTATCCCGCCGTAAAAAGCCTTCTGGAGCAGATATACGGCATCATTTGCCGCAACGCGCTGCACGGGCAGCGCGCCGAAGCCGTTGGCGTTCACGCATATGCCGGTCCTGCCGAGAGTTACAGTTCTCATTATAATATCAGCCTCCTGCCTGTTCGATAATATTGCCATTTTACCAGCAGCGGCGGCAATTGGCAATAAGCTGCCGCAATTTTCTTTTTTCACTCCCATACATTTGCAAAAGGGCTTTACAAAGCCGCCGTCTCCCAGTATAATACATTATTACGAATAGTATTATGGGGAGGCGGCGGCTTTGTCCGAACGGTTCAACGATATTCTGTCCCGGCTGCGCCACGAAAAGGGCGTCAGCCAGCGCGAGGCCGCTGCAGAGCTCGGCATTTCCCAGGCGCTGCTTTCACATTATGAAAACGGAGTTCGCGAGCCGGGTCTGGCGTTTCTTGCGCAGGCCTGCGACTATTACGGCGTTTCGACGGACTATATCCTCGGGCGCAGCGGGTGCCGCGAGCGCCTTGCCTTCACGGGCGCGCAGCTCGAGACGGCTGAGCCGTATATTCGCGCCGCGCTGGAGCTGGCAGAGGCCGTCCTCTCACTTCCCGACGCGGACGAACGGGAAAAATTTGCCTCGCTGATCTCGGCTCTTATCTGCTCGCTCTCTTACGGGGGGCGGTACGGCCGACGCGGCGAGCTGATAAACGCGCTCGTTTCTCTGCGCCGCGCCCAGCTTGAGCCCACGCTTTCCGCCCTCGGCTTTGCGCCGCAGGAGCTTTTGCGGCGCACGGAGGATGAGCTCGGCATGCTTTTTGATGAACAGGTGGATAGATAAATGATTGAACAGTCCAAAATAAGAAATTTTTCGATTATAGCCCACATCGACCACGGCAAGAGCACCCTTGCGGACCGGCTGCTGGAGAAATGCCACGCCGTGGACCCGCGCGATATGGAAAACCAACTGCTCGACAATATGGATCTTGAGCGCGAGCGCGGCATAACGATCAAGGCCCGCGCCGTGGGACTGACGTATCAGGCCGCCGACGGGGACTATTATACGCTCAACCTTATAGATACGCCGGGCCATGTGGACTTTAACTACGAGGTGTCGCGCAGTCTTGCCGCCTGCGAGGGCGCCGTGCTCGTCGTTGACGCGCGGCAGGGAACCGAGGCGCAGACGCTTGCAAACGCCTATCTCGCGCTTGACAATAATCTTGAGATCCTCCCTGTCGTAAACAAGATCGACCTGCCGGGCGCGGACCCGCAGAAGGTCAAGAAGGAGATCGAGGACATAATCGGCATCCCGGCCATGGACGCGCCGGAGATATCCGCCAAGCTCGGCATAAATATCGACGCCGTGCTCGAGGACGTTGTAAAGAACGTGCCCGCGCCGAAGGGCGACCCGAAGGCTCCGCTCAAGGCGCTGATTTTTGACAGCCAGTATGACAGCTTCGTGGGTGTCATTGTCTATATCCGCCTGAAGGACGGCGAGATACGCCCGGGGGTGGACATTAAAATGATGGCCTCCGGCGCGGAGTATAAGGTCGTCGAGGTCGGCCATATGCGCCCGATAGGACTTGAACCCTGCGACGTGCTCTCGGCGGGTGACGTCGGCTATTTCACGGCCAGTATAAAGAACGTTTCCGATACCCAGTCCGGCGATACCGTAACCGGGCTTGAAAACCCCGCCGCGGAGCCGCTGCCGGGCTATCGCCCCGCGCAGCCGATGGTCTATTCCGGCGTCTATCCGGCGGACGGCGCGCGTTATCCGGACCTGCGCGACGCGCTCGAAAAGCTCAAGCTCAATGATGCCGCCCTCTCGTTCGACCCCGAATCCTCCGCCGCGCTCGGCTTCGGCTTCCGCTGCGGCTTCCTCGGGCTGCTGCATATGGAGATAATTCAGGAGCGGCTGGAGCGTGAGTTCAACCTTGACCTTATCACGACCGCGCCGAGCGTTATATATAAGGTAGTGAAGACCGACGGCGAGACCGTCATGATCGATAATCCGCTCAACTACCCGGACCCCTCCGTCATAGAATGGGCGGAGGAGCCGTTCGTGAAGGCCTCCATCATGACGCCCGTGGAGTTCGTAGGCAACATCATGGACCTCTGCCAGGAAAAGCGCGGCGAGTTTAAGGATATGGTGTATCTTGACGCCGAGCGCGTCGAGCTGCACTACCATATGCCGCTCAACGAGATAATTTACGACTTTTTTGACGCTCTGAAGTCGCGCACGAAGGGCTACGCCTCGCTCGACTATGAGCTGGAAGAATACCGCCGCTCCGAGCTCGTCAAGCTTGATATCCTGCTCAATGGCGACGTTGTGGATGCGCTGTCGTTCATCGTTCATAAGGATAAGGCCTATGAGCGCGGCCGCCGCATTGCCGAAAAGCTCAAGGATAATATACCCCGCCAGCTGTTCGAGGTACCCGTTCAGGCGGCGATTGGCGGCAAGGTCATTGCCCGCGAGACCATAAAGGCCGTGCGTAAGGACGTCCTTGCCAAGTGCTACGGCGGCGACATTACGCGAAAGAAGAAGCTGCTCGAAAAGCAGAAGGAGGGCAAAAAGCGCATGCGCAGCCTTGGCAGCGTATCCGTTCCGCAGGAGGCCTTCATGGCCGTCCTCCGCCTTGACGAATAAAAGTATCAAAGAAATGCGAGTATTTCTGCGAGAGCGCGTCGACAAAGTCGATGCGCTCATATGCGGCCGATTCCTGAAAATGGCGTATATTACACAAATGTTACAAATGCCCCAAAACGTTTGATTTTCCGAAAAGCGCGTGATATTATCATCTCGCAAAGGATGAAGCGGCGCTTTTGGCGTCTCTTCGCCCCGAACAGCAAAAAGCGGCTTCGGAGTACCGGAGATTTCCTTACGGTGCGGCGGAGCATCCGTTCCGCCGCATCTCCTCCACAAGCCCGAGCCGCACCCCCAAAGCGATGTCAACGTTTTGTACGATGACATAAAAACGCCCGGTTCATGTTACGGGCAACGATAATTAAATAAAGGAGGAAAAAACATGAGAAATCTCAAGAAGTTGCTCTCTCTGGTTCTCGCTGTTGCAATGCTCGCAAGCTTTTGCGTAGTCGGCGCTTCCGCAGCGGACACCTATTCCGAGACGACTAAGTATCCTGAGGCTGCCGCCGTTGTCACCAGCGAAGAAGTTGGCGTTATCGACGGCTTCGAGGACGGCACCATGCGTTATGACGCTGCCGTTACCCGTGAGCAGGCTGCTGCTATCATCTGCAGAATCCTGCTTGGCACCGAAACTGCTGCTAAGCTCAGCACCGCTACCGCTCCCTTCACTGATGTTGCTGCAAACCGCTGGTCTGCTCCCTACATCGCCTACCTGAAGAACCACGGCATTGTTTCTGGTGTTACCGACACCACCTTCAATCCCACCGGTGCTGTCACCGGCCTTCAGTTCGCAAAGATGCTCCTCAGCGCTGCCGGTTACGGCGTAAACGGCGAGTATGACGGAGCAAGCTGGGACATCAACACCATCACCGATGCCAATGCCCACAATGTCTTTGCTGACACCCAGGCTGCTGACCTCGCTGCGGGCGCTACCCGCGAGGAGTGCATGCTCTACGCGTTCAACGCCATGACCAAGATGCCTGTTGTCAAGTACAACAAGACCTTCGAGTCCTATTACACCGGCACCAGCGCTCTTGATCCCGTAAACGGCGACGTTGATCCCACTCAGACCGGCAAGAACGCTCCCTATGCCTACACCATGGCTTATGCAAACTTCAAGCTGTATCAGACCACCGGTAAGGGCAACGATGATTTCGGCCGTCCCAGCACCAACTGGGTCGTAAACGGCACCACCATTGCTGAGAACATCGCCAACGAGGTTCCCACCGCAACCTTCACTGGTGCGGCCTATTCCGCAAACCTCTACACCGCTCTTGGCAAGACCATTGTCAAGAACCTCAACGCTCACAAGGATAACATCACTGTTTACGTTGACGGCGACGCTGGCGTAATTAATACATCCAAGTGGGCAGACATCAAGTCCGGCGAGTTCACCAACCAGTTCGCTTTCGCGGGCGCTACCACTGAGCTTTACGCTTCCTATGACGATGACTCCGCCAGCGCAACCTATGGTCAGTATTTCCTCACCATCGTTGTCTCCTATGAGCACATCGGCAAGGTGACCAAGGCTACCACTTCCGCTCTTACCATTGATGGCAAGCTTACCGCTTCCGCTGAGAGCCTTGACATCAAGGGTATCGCGAAGAATGACTATGTCATCTACACTATCGGAAAGGCCAACGACGCGAAGAATGCTGCCGTTGCCACTGTTGCCAAGGCTGACTACATCACCGGTACCTACACCGGTACCAACGCTATGCTCCAGGCTGTTATCGACGGCAAGGCATACACCGCTTCCAACGTAAACGACGGTGTTTACTCCGCGCTTAAATGGACCCTCACGCTTGACACCGCTTACAAGATCTACACCGACAGCCTCGGCAACATCCTCAAGGCTGAGGTTTATGATGATGCTGCGGCTACCAACAACTATCAGTACCTCTATGTTACCGGCGCTGAGGTTCAGCCCTTCACCGGCAGCATTCTCAACGGCAAGGAAGCCAAGGTTGCACTGAGTGTTGTTTATCCTGCTGGCGGTGCCGATGTTGTTTATTATGCTGTTAAGTACTCCGCTTCCAAGTATCAGAGCGAGGCTGGCGGCTACTACATCACTCTCGACGGCAAGGACGTTGCCGTAACCAGGGATCTTAAGGTCAACGCTGGCTGGTATGCATTTACCAAAAACGATGCAGGCAATGTGACCCTCAAGGGCTTCGGTGCCATTAGCACCGCAGCTACGACTGACAGCGTAAAGCTCGTTCCCGGCAGAGCTACCGTCGGTATCGACGGCTTCACTGCCAACAGCAAGACCGTTCTCAACGTTGTTGACATCAAGGGTAATGTTGCTACCTACACTGGTATTACCAACTTCCCGACTCTGACCGGAACCAACGTGCTTTACACCTATACTCCCAACAAGATCATTTCCACCATTAACGTTTACACCGGTACTGATGCTGTTAAGACCACTGTCAACTATGCACTCTGCATGTCTGGTGCTGGCAGCACGTCTGCAGGCAACAGATATGTCATGTATTTTGGCGGCAAGGCCGAGACCATCACCGTTGACACCGTTCTTGCTACAGGTGTTGTTTACAACCTGACTCTGACCAACGGCGAGTACAGCGCCGACGCTGTCGGAGCCTACAAGGCAACCGGTGCCACGAACGATAAGGG
>CAKTED010000074.1 GCA_934546725.1 uncultured Oscillospiraceae bacterium
CCTCCAGGCTGATATCCGCCTGCGCGGGGTCCTCAAGCAGCGTAAAAATATATCCGTCCAGCTCCTTTTTGAGAAGCGTAAGGAGCGATGTCTTATCAAAATTTTCCCCGGCAGGAGCCGCTGCAGGCTCCGGTTCGGGTCTGGTTTTTTCTTCCGGTGCTGGTTCCGGTTCCGGATCTGCTTCCAATACAGGCGCGGACGTGGGTTCCGGTTCCGCCACAGGCGCTGGCCTCGTCTCCGTTACCGGCGCCGGAACCGGCGCAGACGGGGCCGGAGTATAAACGTTTGCAAAGGCCTGGACCGCCGGAGCCGGTGCGTAATCGCAGAGCCGAAGCAGGCAGACCTCGGCGGCAATGCGCCGGTTGGAGCTTGAGCGCAGCGCGGATATGGCCTCCTCAAGCGTATCGAGCCCGGCAAGAAGTGCGGAAACGTCCGCTCCCTCGCCAAGAGCGCGGAGCTCGTCGGACGTAAAGCCGCCGCGAAGCAGCGACGAGCCGCCCTTCGGCGCAAGCTTTGTCATGAGCAGATCACGGTAAAGCTCGCAGAGCCTGTCAAGAACGGCAGAAACGTCGCGCCCGTTCATATACAGCTCGTCGAGAATTTCCATCACGCGCTCGCCGTCGCGCGCCCTTATGGCCTGGAATATGCGGCATATCTCGTCCGAATCCGCAACTCCGATGGCATCCGTTACGCGCTGACGGTCTATTACCCCGCCGGAGCACTGGTCGAGCAGCGAAAGCGCGTCGCGCAGCGAGCCGTCCGCCATGCGCGCGAGCATTTCCGCGGCCTCGTGCGTAAGCTCCATCTCCTCGGCCTTCGCTATCATCTCAAGCCGTGCGCAGATATCCTCCTGCGAAACGCGCCTGAAGGAATAGCGCTGGCAGCGTGAAAGGATCGTGGCCGGTACCTTGTGCAGCTCCGTTGTGGCAAGAATGAACATAAGGTGCTCGGGAGGCTCCTCAAGTATCTTCAGCAGCGCGTTGAACGCCGAGTTTGAAAGCATGTGGACCTCGTCTATGATATAAACGCGCTTGCGGACCGAGGCCGGAGTATACACCGCGTCGTCTCTCAGCGCGCGAACGTTGTCAACGCTGTTGTTTGAAGCGGCGTCTATCTCGAGAACGTCAAGAATGCTGCCGTTCTCTATGCCGAGGCAGGCCGGGCATTTGCCGCAGGGATTGCCTCCGACGGGGTTTTCGCAGTTCACCGCGCGCGCAAGCAGCTTGGCGCAGGTGGTTTTTCCCGTGCCGCGCGTGCCGGTGAAAAGGTAGGCATGCGATAGCCGGTCAAGCATCACCTGCCGCTTGAGCGTATCCGTAACGTGCTGCTGACCCACAACGTC
The DNA here is from genome assembly GCA_934546725.1 of uncultured Oscillospiraceae bacterium. Classification (GTDB taxonomy): domain Bacteria; phylum Bacillota; class Clostridia; order Oscillospirales; family Oscillospiraceae; genus RGIG6375. The sequence goes on from CAKTED010000074.1 coordinate 1,343, forward strand.
GTCAAAGGTCTTCGGCCGCCACTTTCTGTATAGTGCCTGATACATTGAAACAGTCCTCCTCCCGGACGAAAAGCCTGCGCGGGGCATAAAATTCGGCGCATCGCAGGATCGCACACCGACCTTTGATATTCGCAATATGCCCGCTGATTGCACAGTCGGCTCAGAAACAGCTTCCCCGCGGCACACGGAAAATCCCGCTTAATGCTGCTCGGTTCCCCGCCTGACATGGTTCACGGGCATCCGTTGCGCGAGACCGTTTCTTCAACGCTTCATGAGAAAGGCTTGACGACACATCACGAAACCGGGGGTCGGAATTCACTCCTGCTGTAGCGGGTTGCAGGTACAGGGCACCGCTAACTCCCCAGTTAGTGCGATCCTGCCATGCGCCGGGCGCGGCAGGTCAGATTTCAGACAGGGCGCGCCGCTTTACCGGCAGCCGCGCCGCAGTCTGAAATGTATTATATTATACTTTTCCCGATTTGGCAATATTTAATTTGCCGGGATGCAAATTTTTTGCTTTCTGCGGTTGTGGCCGCGTAGGCCCAGATTCTCCGTCATTCAGAGGCCGAAGGCCGTGGAATCCCATAATGAGGGGCAGCGCAGTACGCTGTCGTTACCTGTACGAACCAACAGGGGAATTCTTCGGTCGCTTCGCTCCCTCTGAATGACGTGCGGGGTATGAGGTGCGCAGCAGGGTGCGGCAAAACCGTGGATGCGGAAGCTGAAATTCTCCGTCATTCAGAGGGGTGCGTCAGCACCCCGTGGAATCCCCGGCGGAGGGCAGAGCAGTACGGTGTCGTTACCCTCAGCAACCATCCGTGGGATTCTTCGCCTGCTTACGCAGGCTCTGAATGACAGCAATATTTAAGCTTCGCTCCCTACGAATGACGTGCAAAAGCCGAGGTGCGGCGCAGGGCGCGATATCGTCCCCGCTCACTTTACATCCGCGATGCTGTGGTAGCCCTCAAAAAGCGCTCTCGGCGCGTTCATCATTATTTCCTCAAGCGTCCAGGGCTCGGTATAGCCCGCCTTCTGCATGCTGCGGCAAACCACCGGCTCCTGATGCAGCTGGATCATGTTTCCCGCCAGGGAGAAAACGCTGCCGCTGACCGCGGCGGACTGCTCCGAGGCAAGATACGTGAGGAAGGGGACGATCATCTCCGGAGTGGGCGTCCAGTCAAACGCCGGGGCCTCGCCCGCCACCATGAAGGGCTTCTCCTTCGTCATGTTCACGGCCTCAAGCTCGTAGGCCGCGCGAGTCTTCGCAAAGGGGCTGAAGGCGTTGCAGGTAATGCCGTATTCGCGCAGCTCGATGGCCGCCGCGCGCGTAAGCCCCACCACTCCGGCGTTCGCCGCGCAGTACTCGGCGTGCTTTATCACGTCGCCCATAAAGGCGCGGCTCGTGCAGTTTATTATGCGGCCATAGCCCTGCTTTTTCATATAAGGAACGGCAAAGTGCATCGTGTTGAAGTAGCCCTTCGGCTTAACGCTCGTCACCTTGTCCCAGAGCTCCTCGCTTATCTCGTCTATCTCGCCGAAGCCGAACGCTCCCGCCACGTTGCAGAGAATATCCAGGCGGCCAAAATTGTCGATGGCCGTCTTTATAAGGCCCTCGGCCACGTCAAATTTCGAGATATCGCCGAAATATGCCACGGCCTCGCCGCCAGCGTCACGAATGGCCTGCGCCGTAGTCTCCGCGTCGCCGTTAAGCTCCGCCTGAGTCTTTCTGTACCATTCCTTCTTCTCGTCCGTAAGCTTTGCAAACTGATCGTCGGTAACCATCGCGTTGCCCGTGGAGCCGGGCTTGCGGTTATTCGTTACGACCTTTGCCCCCTGAGCGGCAAGGCCGAGCGCAAGCGCGCGGCCGACGCCCTGGCCGGAGCCGGTAACTATCGCTACTCTTCCCTTAAGGAGATCTGTCATGATTCATTCGTCCTTTCCTGTTTCTCTGCGGCATGCGCCGTCTTATATGATCCTGCCGTTAAATTTACCATATTTCGCGTGGGAATGCAACGTTTAATTATGAAAATGTTAAGGCGTTTTTGCCATTCTCATACTCACGGCGGCTTCCGCCCCGTCCGTTCATAACACACATTATAAAATTTCTCCGTCTTACTTGACTTATGAAATTCAACAGAATATCATATTAAATTAAGGAGTACAGCCGAAATGCGGCAGTGTCTCATCCTTTGGGACAGCTCCGCCCGGCTGGATATGAAGGCAGAACAGGCTTCTGCCCGAGAGGGATGTATTTGCATATGAATGAAAAAAAGCTGCTCATTGCTGACGACTCCGAGCTGAACCGCGCAATACTCATAAACGTCCTTGAGAAGGACTTCGATATTATCGAGGCCTCCAACGGGCGCGAGGCAATTTCGGCAATTCGGGCGCATGGGGGTGACCTCGCGGCGATACTGCTGGACATTGTCATGCCTGTGATAGACGGCTTTGAGGTTCTCAACGAGATGAAGCGCAGCGGCTGGATAGACGAAATCCCCGTTATAATGATATCCGCCGAGGCGGGCGGCTCGTATATTGACCGTGCATTCAGGCTTGGCGCCTCGGACTATGTCAGCCGTCCGTTTGTGCCGGCCATTATCAGGCGGCGAATATTGAACGCCGTTCTGCTGCATGAAAAAAAGGATCAGATTCTCACCGTTGTGTCCGACCGCTTTTACAGGCACGGAAGAAATAACGACGTGCTCGTTTATGTGCTTGATTACGCCATTGAGCAGCGAGAGGGAGCCGGGGGGCTGCATATGGCGGGCGTTGAGCTCGTTGCGGGGATGCTGCTGCGCGGACTGCTGGGAAAAACCGACCGCTATAATATTGATTATGCCGATATTGATACCATCTGCGCCGCGGCCAGGCTGCACGATATCGGCAAGCTGAAGATCCCGGATAGCATTCTGCAAAAGCCGGAAAAGCTCAGCGCCGATGAATTTGAGGTAGTAAAGCGCCATACTCTCTTCGGCGCCAGAATGATAAGCGAGCTGCCGGCATATCAGAACGAGAGCCTGATAAAATACGCCATGGAAATATGCCGCTGGCACCATGAGCGCTGGAACGGCGAGGGATATCCGGACGGTCTGAGGGGCGACGAAATCCCCATTGCCGCTCAGGCGGTTTCGCTCGCGGATGCTTATGATGCGCTTGTGAGTGAGCGCTGCTACAAAAAAGCATACACCCATAAAAAGGCGATGAAAATGATTAATTCGGGCGAATGCGGAAGCTTCAATCCGTTGCTGCTCGAATGTCTTAACGAGATCTCAGAGCTTCTTGGGGGCAGGCTTCAGGGGCAGAGCGCAGAGGCGCAGAGCCTTCCTTCAGCGGGCGAAATATTTGAAGACCTGTATAATAACCTGGACACTTCAACAGCAAGGCTTACCGCTCAGTTCGAAGAATTGCAGCTGAAGCACCGCTTTATCGACGAAATGACGGACGACCTCCTGTTTGAATACACTACGCACCCCAAAGCCATAATGCTTTCAAGCAGCGCCGCAAGGCTTACCGGTCTGCCAAGGGTAGTGGTCAATCCGGAGGAAAACACCGCTCTGCTCCGCACAGTCGGCAAACGGACGATAGAAGGCATTCGCGCATGGCTGGCCGCCGCCTCGTCCGCCGATACATATTTTGAGCTTGAGGAGAAGCTTGTCATTGAGGGCAAGCCGCGCTGGTGCCAGCTCAAAATCTCGGTTGGCCGATCCGCCTCCGAGCGCGGCAGACCCAGCTTTCTTCTCGGAAAGGTAAATGTAATAGATGACAGCTTCAAGCAGCTCAAGTCCTTCGTCGAAGCCACGGAGGCTGTGGAAAATCCAATGCTCATTTCCGCCATCATCGGGCAGGACAATATCATAAGCATAAAAAAGGATCAGATTGGGGTTCTGCTGCACACCTGCAGGCAAACGTTTGAAACCGTCCGCATAGTTGATCCCGATATCTGCATGCAGGTGGCGCTGGATGAAAACGGCAAAACTTTTGGAAAAAACAGCAGCTGCTACGACGTTTGGGGCAAAATGAAGCGCTGCGAGCGCTGTATCTCTCAGGATGCCATCCGCACGCGCATGGCTCAGACAAAGGTAGAGGTCGTCGGCAGCGATATCTACTATATTATAGCCTCCTGCATCAGGATAGAGGGTAAGCTCTATTCCCTTGAGCTTGTAAATCCCATAAGGATAAGCGACATGCTCAACCAGGCCGAGGACGATAACCTTATCAATCAGCTGCTCATGCGCAACCGCCAGATTTATATCGACTCTGTTACCAAGGTCTATAACCGCCGCTATTACGACGAGCAGCTGAGCGGGCTGACGGGCAGCTTCGCCTTTGCCATGATAGACATGGATAACTTCAAGCATATAAACGACGCCTTCGGGCACCTTGCGGGCGACGCGGCGCTTTACCGCACCGCTCAGGCCATCAAGTCCGAGATCCGCAGCAACGACGAGCTTGTACGCTACGGCGGCGACGAATTTTTCCTGCTGCTGCACGATATGCCGCACGACAGCTTTGAAAGCAAGCTACAGTCCATCAGAAAAGCCGTAGAAAGAATCGAGATTCCGGAATATCCGGAGCTTAACATAAGCGCAAGCATTGGCGGAGCGCACACCTTCGGCCAGCTTTCGCAAACCATACAGCTTGCAGACGCCGCCCTGTACGAATCAAAGGCGACAAAGAACTGCGTTACTCTTTACAGAGAGGAGGACAGAAAGCATGACGACAGCTGAATTCTACGATTACGTTGGCGGAGATTACGACGACGTCAAATGCCGCTTTATGAAGGACGAGCTGATATCAAGGTTCCTCCGCATGCTCCCCGATGACGGCAGCATGGACGAGCTGAACGCGGCAGTGGCCGCAGGCAGCTCCGAGGGCGCATTCCGCGCTGTACATACGCTCAAGGGCGTTGCATTAAACCTGGGTCTCAGCTCTCTGGCAAACGCCTGCTCAGCCATGACGGAAGCAATCCGCGGCAGGAGCGAAATGTGCTCGCCCGAGCTGTATGAAGCGGTCAGGGCGGAATATGCCCGCGTGCGCGACGGCCTTGACAGGCTGGACGCGTGATCGATATTGATTTGAAATCTGCAAATCTGCCGTACTCTGTGGCGCAGGCCATTGAGTACGGCAGATTATTTTTTCATATGCTCCCGGCTTCGTCCAAAAGCTCCACTATCGATACCTCAAAAGCGGTTTTTTCAACGCTTTGGCCATCCTCCGTTTTTATGTACTTTCGGCTCTGAAGGCGGCCGCGCAGCGTGATGCGCTCGCCCACATCCCAGTACTGAGCCATAACGGCGTTCTGCCCCCAGGCGATACAGGGCAGATAGTCCGAGCGGCTGTAACGGCGGTTCACCGCAAGCATAAGGTCGCAGATCTCGCGCCCCATCGGCGTTCTGCGATAATTCGGCCGCCTGCATAGCGTACCGCTGAGCAGCACCTCGTTCATATCCTCGCCCTCATCCTCGTGCAGCTCCCGCGCGAAAACGCTTATAACGAGCCGGCTGCCCGTTCCGCTGCGGTTGTTGAACGAACGCAGCTCCCCCGTCACTCTCAGCCTCATGCCCTGCCGCAGACCCTCCGGCAGAAGCTCCCGCGAGGCCGTAACGTTCACCCTGTCCGCCGTGCCAGAAAGTCTGCATATTTCCATCGGCAGAGTATAAAACTCCCTGTCCCTGCTTCTGTGCGAAAACGTCGCCTCGCAGACTGCAAGCCCGCAAAGCTCAACCTTATTGTTAATTATCATGCCATCCAAGCGCCACACCTCTTTCGCTGATCTCACTGCAATAT
>CAKTED010000075.1 GCA_934546725.1 uncultured Oscillospiraceae bacterium
CGGTAATTTGACCGTGAATAGAGAAACAGGGGAAAGGTATTGTCCTTCCCCCTGTTCTTAAAAGCTTTTGAGATTACTTCGCCGCCTGACCGGCAACCTTGAGAACCTCTCTGCCGTCATAAGTTCCGCAGGCCTTGCAGACTCTGTGGGGCAGGTGGTAAACCCCGCACTTGGGGCAGGCAATGATACCGGGAGTTTCGAGCTTCCAGTGAGAGTTACGTCTCTTATCTCTTCTTGCCTTGGATACTTTTTGTTTTGGAACCGCCATTTTGACACCTCCTCGTGCATAGCTGTGTACAGCAGCGTTAATTAATTATCGGTTTCGTCCAATAGCTGCCCTAATACAGCTAATCTGGGGTCTATATCCTTTTTGCAGGAGCAGGGGCCGTCCCTGAGCGGCTTGCCGCAGTGGGGACAAAGGCCGGGACAATTCTCGCTGCAAAGGAATTTCATGTCCATGTCGAGGACAAAGGCCGTTATGAGGATCTCGTCGAGATCGGCCCTGTCGTTCACGACGGGGTAGATATCGGGGTTATCCTCGTCCTCGAGCTCCGCCGCCAGAGGAGCGGTAACGCTGATGCTCTTCTCAAGCTCATACTCGCTTCCGCAGCGGTCGCACACGCAGAGCATTCTGATATTGAGCGAAGCGGTGAGCGTGAGCACACCGGCGGAATTTACGACCCTGCCCTCGGCGTGCAGCGGAGAGAGATACTCTCGCACGGCCTCGAAGGAGAGGTCTGAAATATCCGGCTCATAAGAAAATGAAACGCTCCCCGGGGCCGAGATTATTCTGTGCAGATCGAGAAGCATAATCTTCACCCCTATAACCATGATGCCCGATTATTATAGTGTATGGGACGGACTTTGTCAAATACTTTTTTGCATTTTGAGCCTTTTGACGCGAAAAAATCGCGCGGATACCGTAAAAGCGGCGTGCTGCCAAGCCCCTGCGCGGGGGATTGCGCCGCCTGCGGCCTCTGAATGACGAAAATGGCGGGTCTCCGCGTCCACGGGCCGCACTGCCCTGTCTCACCTCTGATTATCACCGGAAACGCGGAAAAAATCAACGGCAAAATTCCCGGCGGGGCATAAATTTTATGCGGCATGGCATAAAAGGCATTGTAAAAAATAGCAGAATATAATAAAATAAAAATAACCGAACTGCGGCGCAGGGGCGCTTTGAGAAGAGAGGATGATAAGCGTGGAAGAAAAAGAACGAAAGCACGAATATTCCGTGCCGCTTTACAGGCTGGTGGATGAATTTGAGCTTGAAAAGGTATATGTTCCGGAAAACTATAACGAGATCATGGTCGAGACGCCCGATATAAACCGACCCGGAATGCAGCTTATCGGTTTTTATAATCACTTCGACAATTATCGCCTGCAAATCATGGGCATTGTTGAGATAATGTATCTCAGAACGCTGCCGACGGCGGAGCGCGCGAAGATATACGAGCTGCTGCTCAAGAGCCATATCCCCGCGCTCATAATCTGCAACAGAATGAAGGTAGACCCAAGCTGCATTGAGCTTTCGGAAAAATACGGCGTTCCGCTGCTCAGAACGGACAGAGACACCTCCGAGTTCATGGCGGCCGTCATAACGAGCCTGCACCACCATCTCGCGCCGAGGATAACGCGCCACGGCGTTATGGTGGAGGTTTACGGCGAGGGTGTTCTGCTGCTGGGCGAGAGCGGGATAGGCAAGAGCGAGGCGGCCATAGAGCTTGTAAAGCGCGGCCACCGGCTCGTTGCGGACGATGCCGTGGAGATAAAAAAGGTAGCGTATAATATGCTCATCGGCTCCGCGCCGGAGATAATCCGCTACTACGTCGAGCTGCGCGGCATAGGCGTTATCGACGTGCGCAAGCTCTTCGGTATGGGCGCGGTCAAGGAAAGCGAAAAAATAGACATGATAATAAATATCGAGCCCTGGCGCGACGGCTATATGTACGACCGCCTCGGGCTTGATAACAAATACACGGAGATAATGGGCGTGAACGTGCCGTCCATAACCGTTCCGGTAAAGCCGGGGCGGAACCTTGCCGTCATCATCGAGACGGCGGCGATGCATAACCGCCAGAAGAAGATGGGCATAGATTCCGCGCTTGAGTTTACCGAGCGCATAAACGCGCAGTTTGATAAGGACATCAAGGTCAGGAAGAATAATTTGCCGTAACGGAGGGTAAGAAAATGCTCGACGCCGAAATAAGTGAACTCAGACGCAGTCTGCCGGAGCTGGAAATACGCGAAAACGAGCCGATGGACCGGCACACGAGCTTCAGGACCGGGGGACCCGCGCGCGTTATGCTGCTGCCGGGGAGCACGGAGGAGCTTGAATGCGCCGTTCGCGCGGTGATCGGGCTTGGAGCGAAGCATTTTATCATGGGAAACGGAAGCAACCTGCTGTTTCCCGATGATGGATACGACGGGATCGTCATAAAAACGACCGGCGTCCAGGATACGGCGTCTGTGGGCGGCGGCGTCATACGCGCGGGCTGCGGGGCGCTTTTATCGCGAACGGCGGCATTTGCGCAGAAGGGCTCGCTTACCGGCATGGAATTTGCCCACGGCATACCGGGGAGCCTCGGCGGCGCGGTGATAATGAACGCCGGGGCCTACGGCGGCGAGATGGCGGACATCGTCCGCCGGGTGGTGTATCTTGATTCTGGCGGAGAGCGGCGCGAGGCGGGGCGCGGCGAGCTGGGCTTTGCCTACCGCAAAAGCCGCTTTGAGCCGGGGGAGACGGTGCTTTTTGCCGAGCTGGAGCTTGCCCCGGGCGACGGGGAGGAGATACTGCGGCGGATGGCGGAGCTTTCCGGGAAGCGCCGCGCAAGTCAGCCGCTCGATATGCCCTCGGCCGGGAGCGCGTTCAAGCGCCCCGAGGGAGCCTATGCCGCGGCGCTCATAGACGCAGCCGGGCTCAAGGGGCTGCGCGTGGGCGGCGCGCAGGTATCGGAAAAGCACGCGGGCTTCATAGTGAACGCGGGCGGCGCGAAGAGCAGCGACGTTCTCGAGCTTATGGACAGGGTCCGCGAGGCGGTTTTCAGGCACAGCGGAGTGGAGCTTGAGCCGGAGATAAGGGTAGTAGAATAGCGAGGTCTCGCGGAAATGCTGGCGTTTCATTTAAAGACTTATGTACTGAAGCGTTTCGCAAACCGCCGAAAGGCGGTTTGAAAGATACAGATGGACGGCTGAGGGGTCAAAGGAGGAAGCTTATGGAATTTTTCATCATATCCGGACTTTCGGGCGCGGGCAAGAGCCGCGTTGCGAACATTCTTGAGGATCTTGATTTTTACTGCGTGGATAACATGCCGGTCGTGCTCATGCCCATATTTGCCGAGCTCTGCCTTGCAACGAAAGGGCGGTACGATAAGGTCGCGCTCGTGACGGACGTGCGCGGAAGAGAGAGCTTCGACGAGCTTTTTGCCTCGCTCGAGCGCATGCGCGAGCTTGGCGTGGAGTATAAGATAATCTATATAGAGGCGTCGAACAGCGTTATCCTCAAAAGATACAAGGAAACGCGCCGCCGCCATCCTCTCGACCCGGACGGAACGGCCGTGGACGAGGCGATAAACAAGGAAAAAAAGCTGCTCGCGCCGATACGCGACCGGGCGGATTACATTATAAATACGAGCGAATACACCATTGCCCAGCTCCAGCACCGCGTGATGGACCTTTTTGCCAACGACGCGGAGCTGCGCGGGCTGCATGTGAACGTGGAATCCTTCGGCTTCAAGTATGGCGTTCCGAACGATGCCGACCTGGTTTTCGACGTTCGCTTCCTGCCGAATCCGTATTACGTTCCGGAGCTGAGCCATCAGTGCGGACTTGACGCGCCGGTGCGCGACTTCGTTTTCAGCTATGACCAGACGAAGGAATTCATGAAAAGGCTGACGGACCTTATCGGCTTCCTCCTGCCGCAGTATGCCGAGGAGGGCAAGCCCTCGATAGTTATCGCCATAGGCTGCACGGGCGGCCATCACCGCAGCGTGGCCATAGCGCAGGCCGTGGCGGAATTTGCCGCCGCCGAGGGCTATGCCACGGACTGCACGCACAGGGACGTGGACAAATGAGCTTTTCTTCCGAGGCAAAGGCTGAGCTCTGCCGCCAGCCGATAAGTAAAAAATGCTGTACTGCGGCGGAGATATATGGTATACTCCTTTACTGCAACACCTTTTCGGCGGACGAGATCCGCATAATCACAGAATCAAGGCCGTTTGCCCAGCGCGTGGAAAAGCTTTTTGCACGCGCTTTTTCGTGGACGCCGGACGTAAGGTCGGGCGCCGGGGCGGCGGAGGGCAAGGCCGTGCTCGAGGTGAGCGACGGCAGGCGGATAGAGGAGGTCTTCGAGCGCTTCGGCTATGACCGCGAGCGCATCCTGGCGCACCACATAAATCTCAGCCTGCTGGAATCGGACTGCTGCCGCGTGGCCTTCATGCGCGGCGTTTTTCTCGCGGGCGGCTCCGTGACGGACCCGAGGAAAAACTATCATCTCGAGCTTGTGACGAGCCACTTCAACGTGAGCAACGAGATAATGGCCATGCTGCTCGAGATGGGCTTTTCTCCGCGCAATCTGCGCCGGGGCGGCAACTGCGTTACATATTTCAAGCAGAGCGAGGCCATCGAGGACCTGCTTACGATGCTCGGCGCGCCCGTGGCCGCCATGGAGATAATGAACGCCAAGGTGGAGAAGGATATGCGCAACAGCATAAACCGCAAGGTGAACTGCGACACCGCCAACGTTGAAAAGCAGGTGAACGCGGCGCAGGCGCAGATAGAGGCCATCGGCCGCCTTGAAAGCTCCGGAGCCCTTGAGGGCCTGGGCGAAAAGCTGCGCGAAACGGCGCGCCTGCGGCTGGAGAACCCGGAGGCGAGCATATCCGAGCTTGCGGCCATGACGCGGCCGCCGGTTACGAAATCCTGCCTGAACCACAGGCTTAGAAAAATAATGGAGCTATCCAGATAAGAAAGGCATGTTAGAATGAAAGAGAGAATTTCTCAGAAGCGGACGGATCCGAGGTACGGCTACGTTGTCCTTGTTCTGCTCTGCATCGGCATTACGATGCCGAACTTTGCGCAGTACCAGATAACGGGCTTCGGCAAGGAGGCCATAGCGAAATTTCTTGGCCGCGAGCTGAATGACAGCCAGTTCAGCCTCATAAACATGGCACCGCTCGTTCCGGGCGCTTTTCTGAGCCTTGTTTCCGGCCTGCTCGTCGACCGCTTCGGCCCGAGAAAGGTCATAGTTACGGGCGTTGTGCTCTCGGCGATCGGCGTTGTCCTGCGCGCGACGGTGGATTCCTACGCCGCAATCACGGCGTCCATGATCCTCATGGGCGTTTGCGCAACGTTTCTCAACTCCAACGGCGCAAAGGTGCTCGGAACGTGGTTCGCGCCCGCGAAGGCAAGCGCTCTGCTCGGCGTTTTCCTTGCGATAGCGAACATATCCATGTCGCTCGGCACCGGAACGGCCGCGGCGTTCGGCTCCGTTCACAGCGCTTTCGTCTTCGCGGCGGGCATGGCCGTCGTAACGGCCGTTTTGTGGATAATTTTCATGCGCGACAATAAAACAGGCGAGGCGCAGGAGGGAAAGGCGGAGCACGTTCCGGTAAGGGAGTGCATCAGGGTCTGCGCAAAGAGCAGGGGCGTGTGGCTTTCCGCCTTCTGCATGATGTGCATCTGCACGGCCGCCGTGGCATCCTCGCAGTTTCTGCCCACGGCGCTTCAGTCGCGCGGCGTCGCGCCGGGGACGGCTTCGCTCTGCGGCATGTGCATAACGCTTGGCGGCACCATAGGCTGCCTTGCCTCTCCGCTGCTTTCCTCGGCGCTTAAAAAGCCGAAGAACTGGATGTTCGGCGGCGGACTTGTCGCGGCGGTCGGCATCGCCTTCGCGTGGAGGATAGAGAGCATACCGGTAATGACGGTCTGCCTTATCATCACAGGCTTCCTTACCTCCGGCTTTTCGCCCATTATCTGCTCGCTGCCACTCAAAATGAAGGAGATAGGCCCCAGATACGCCGGAACGGCGGGCGGCTTTATCGCCACCATCCAGCTTTTCGGCAACGTTGTGCTGCCGACGTATGTTATCTGCAACCTTGTGGGCAACAATAACTATAACGCAATGGTCATCTGCTTCGGCGTGCTCATGCTCATATTCTGCGCGCTGTGTCTGTTTCTGCCGATGGGCGACAGGAAGAACTGAGTCCACGGAAAAGAGGAGAGGACTTGACTATTTACGATATCGCCAAAGAGGCGAACGTTTCCGCAAGCACCGTTTCGCGCGTGATAAATAATAAGCCCGGCATAAAGGCCGAGACGCGCGAAAAGGTAAAGAGCATCATGAAAAAATACCGCTTTGAGCCGGACGAAACGGCGCGCGGCCTTGTCCGGCAGGCGTCAAAGACCATCGGCCTGCTCATTGCCGACGTGCGTATAAACTATTATCTTGAGGGCATACATATCATAATCGGCGAGCTGGCCAAGCTTGGCTACTGCTGCATCCTGCTCAACACCGGCGTAAGCAACGATAATCGCGCCGAGTATATCAAAATACTCAGCCAGCGCAAGGTGGAGGGCGCGATCCTTATAGGCTCGGCCTATCAGTGTGAGGAGGTCCGCGAGGCCATAGCCTGCTATATGAGCACCATCCCCGTCGTGATGGTGAACGGCTACCTCGACATGCCGAACGTTTACGGCGTTCTCGCCGAGGAGCGGGAGGGGACGGAGCGCTGCTTTGACCTGCTCATGGAGAAGGGATATAAAAATCTTGCTATAATAACGAGCGCGACGACCGTGAGCAACGAAAAGAAGATAGCGGGCTTTAACGACAGCGTGAGGAAAAACGGCTGGACGCGTGAGGTGCCGATATATTTCTGCGACGAGGCCACGGGCTGCGGATATGACGTTACAAAGCAGCTGCTTGAGGAGCACCCGGAGACGGACGCGATATTCTATTCCTCGGACTGCTTCGCAGTCGCGGGGCTGCGGATGCTCTACGAGCTGAACGTGAACGTACCGGAGACGATAGGGATAATAAGCGGCGAGGAGTCGATATATTCCACGATGGCGCACCCGCTCGTTACGGCGCTTGACAGCAAGATAGAGGACATAAG
>CAKTED010000076.1 GCA_934546725.1 uncultured Oscillospiraceae bacterium
GTACTGCTCCGCCCTCCATGGAGGATTCCACGGGGGTACTTCGTACCCCTCTGAATGACGTAAACTTCAGGGCTCCGCGTCCCACTCCCCAAAAGCACAAAAAATAAAAGCACCGCAAAGCGATGCTTTTATCGTGGTGACCCAGCGGGGACTCGAACCCCGGACACCCTGCTTAAAAGGCAGGTGCTCTGCCACCTGAGCTACTGGGTCATATATGGTTTAAAAATAATAAATCGGTTCGGGAAGCCGCCGTCCCGAACCGATATTGGCAGGGATGGCTGGACTCGAACCAGCGAATCGCGGAGTCAAAGTCCGCTGCCTTACCACTTGGCTACACCCCCAAATTTTCAAGGCAACGCGACCGGCCAATAAATGAAATAAAAGTGGGGTGGATGAACGGATTCGAACCGTCGGCCTCCAGGGCCACAACCTGGCGCTCTAACCAACTGAGCTACACCCACCACAACTCAAACCGATCGCCAAAGGCGATCTATGGCACGCCAGAAGGGATTCGAACCCCTGGCCTACTGCTTAGAAGGCAGTTGCTCTATCCGGCTGAGCTACTGGCGCATAAAACAAAGGGAACGTGGAGCGGGTGATGGGAATCGAACCCACGTATCCAGCTTGGAAGGCTGGTGTTCTACCATTGAACTACACCCGCACATATCCCTCAGTCGCTTAAAGATATTACCACATCGGGCACGCCTCTGTCAATACGATTTTGCAAGTTTTTTATTTTTATACAAAAAATACAGGGCTATCGCAGAAATTCAGGCGTTTCTGCGATAGCCTGGCGATATTATCCCGCGCTCAGATATGGTCCGGGATAACACCGTTTTTGGATCTTGCTCCGGTAATGGCATATTCCACCCACTCGGCAATATTCGTCGCGTGGTCGGCAATGCGCTCAAGATACTTGGCGATCATGAGCAGGTCCACATAGTACTCTCCCTTGCCGCTGTCCTCCCCAATCGCATCTATCACCTCGGCCTTGATGCGGCTGAACCAGTCGTCCACAACATCGTCATATGCTATAACGCTTCTTGCAAGCTCAAGATCGCGCCGCACGAAGGAGTCTATGCTGTTGTTAACCATTTTCACGGCCTCTGCGGCCATGGACTTGATATCCTGCTCGTTTTTGTTGCTGTGGCCTATGATATAGCGCGCTATCTCGGCTATGTCCGAGGCCTGATCGCCTATGCGCTCCATGTCCGATATCATTTTGAGCGCCGAGGATATCTCGCGCAGGTCTGTCGCCACAGGCTGCTGCTGGAGCAAAAGCTTCAGGCAGAGCGACTCTATCTCCCGCTCCCGCCGGTCTATCTCGGAATCCGTCTCGAGCACAACGGATATGAGAGTCTCTTCATTATTCGTCAAAGCGTTTATCGCCGCGCTGATGGCCTTTTCACACAGGCTGCCCATATGGACCATTTCGTCATGCAGCGTGCTCATCTGTTCGTTGAATTTGTCCCGCATCATCCGAACCTCCCGGTAATATAGTCCTCCGTCCGCTTATCCTGCGGCATGGAGAAAAGCTTTTCCGTATCGTTGAATTCTATTACCTCGCCAAGCAGGAAAAACGCCGTCCTGTCCGATATTCTCGCCGCCTGCTGCATATTGTGCGTTACTATGACGATGGTGTACTGCTTTTTCAGCTCCACGGCAAGATCCTCTATTTTGGACGTTGATATCGGGTCAAGCGCGGACGTCGGCTCATCCATGAGCAGCACCTCCGGCTCCACGGCAAGAGCGCGGGCTATGCAAAGCCTCTGCTGCTGTCCGCCGGACATTTCGAGCGCGCTTTTCTTCAGTCTGTCCTTAACATCGTCCCAAAGTGCGGCGCTGCGCAGCGATTTTTCAACTATATCATCCAGCTTCGCCTTTCCGCGGACTCCGTGCGTCCTCGGCCCATAGGCTATATTGTCATAAATGCTCATCGGAAACGGATTCGGCTTCTGAAACACCATGCCAACGCGCCTGCGCAGCTGGTTTACGTCCATATCCTTATATATATCCACTCCGTCAAGCTTCACGCTTCCGCTGATGCGGCAGCCCTCAACAAGGTCGTTCATACGGTTGAGCGTTTTGAGCACGGTGGATTTTCCGCAGCCGGAGGGGCCGATAAAGGCCGTTATCTGCTTTTCCGGTATCTCCATGCTTATGCCCTTCACGGCCTTGAAGTCGCCGTAATACAGCTCCAGGTTTTCAATGTCTATTTTTCCCATAACTATTCTCCCTCAGCTTCTGCTCAGCTTTTTTGCCGCCCTGCCGGATATCCAGTTTATAAGCACAACTATCACCAGCAGTACAACGGCCGTGGCATAGGCCTGATCGGTATAAAGTCCCTCGCTCATGAGGCAGTACATGTGAACGGAAAGCGTTCTCGCCGATGAAAGCAGCCCTTTAGGAACCTCGGGCATTGTCCCCCCCGTGAAGATAAGCGCCGCCGTCTCGCCAACGATGCGGCCTATGGCCAGAATAACGCCGGAGAGGATGCCGGGCATGGCCGTCGGCACGATTATTTTGAAAACCGTTCTCAGCTTGCCCGCGCCGAGACCGAAGCTGCCCTCGCGGTAGGAATCCGGCACGGCGATGAGCGCCTCCTCCGTAGTTCTTATTATCGTCGGCAGCACCATTATGGCCAGCGTAAGTACGCCTGAGATGAGCGAATAGCTCCAGCCCATGGCTATGACGAAGGCCAGAAAGCCGAAAAGTCCGTAAACGATGGAGGGTATTCCGGCCAGCGTCTCATTTGTGACCCTGATGATCGAAACGAGCTTTGACCCGCGCTTTGCATATTCCGCCAGATAAACCGCCGAGCATACGCCGATCGGCACGGCGATAAGCAGCGTGAGCAGCGTCATTATCAGCGTATTTATGATGGACGGAAGCATGGAAGCGTTTTCGGACGTGTATTTCCACGCGAAGAGCTCTGTGGAAAGGTTCGGCACGCCCTTTATGAGAATATATGCCACAATGAAAAGCATGGAGCCGACCGTTATCACCGCCGCCAGCAGGATAAGAATGCGCATTATGAGCGAGCCGGGACGGCCCCTGTACGCCTTAAGTCCTTTTTTCATTTTTTGCCACCTCTTTTTATCGCGGAGAAGCAGAGATTTATTATGAGGATGAATACAAAAAGGACGACCGCCGTACCTATGAGTGCCTTTCTGTGCAGCCCCTCGGCATACGCCATCTCAAGCACTATGTTCGCCGTGAGCGTCCGCACGCCGTCCAGAATCGAATCCGGCAGGATGCTCTGGTTTCCGGCTACCATGACAACGGCCATCGTCTCGCCGATGGCACGGCCGACGCCGAGAATAACGCCGGAGAGGATACCGGAGCGCGCGGCGGGAAACATGGCCCTGAATATGCTGCGCTCCTTCGTTGCTCCCAGTGCCAGCGAGCCCTCATAATAGCTGTCCGGCACCGCGCGCAGCGATGCCTCAGTCGTACTTATGACCGTCGGCAGGATCATTATTCCCAGCAGGATGGACGCCGTAAGCACGCCCTTGCCGCTCGTTCCGGCGATGCTCTGTATCACCGGAACTATCACTACCAGTCCGAAAAAGCCGTAAACTATCGAAGGTATGCCCGCCAGCAGCTCCACGGCCGGCTTTATGACCTTATAGAGCTTATCCGGGCAATACTTAACGAGAAATACCGCCGTTAAAATTCCTATCGGTACGCCTATGATAACCGCACCGGCAGTAACGTATATGCTGCCGATTATCATCGGGAATATTCCGAAAAGCCCCTGAGAGGGCTTCCACTGCATTCCTCCGAGAAATTTGAAAACGCCTATCTCCGCAATTGCCGGAACGCCGTTTGCGAACATGAACAGGCAGATCATTATGACCGCCGCCACAGAAACGCAGGCGCAGAGCAGAAACAGCAGCTTCATCAATATTTCTCTGACTCTCTGTACCTTAAGCAAGGTATCTCCCACCTTTCCTCCGCTTTTATGTGCCGAACCTGTCCCTGAAATTCGGGGCAGGTTCGGTGTGTGTATCACAGAGTTCTGTGTCTGTATTTCAGCCAAGCTTGTTCCAGTCGGTGAGCTCGCCCATGAATATCTGTCTTACCTGCTCGGAGGTGAGGTCGCTTACGCTGTTGGCGTTGTTTACGATAACCGCGATACCGTCCATTGCCATCTTTACGCAGGTGAGCTTGGAGGCCTCGTCCGGCTTCAGCTCACGGGAGGACATTCCGAAGCTGCACACGCCCTCGATAGCGGAGGTGATGCCCGCGGAGGAGCCGCTCTGCTGTATCTCGATCGTAACGCCGCTGTTGAGCTCCTTGTATTTATCCGCAAGTACCTCCATCACGGGAGCCACGGAGGTAGAGCCCGCGAGGGTAACGGTTCCGGTGAGTCCTGCGGGAGTGTAGGCATCGCCGGCCGCAACGCTGATGTAGCCCTTATCGGCAACTATCTCCTGTCCGTCCTTCGACATGATGAAGTTCAGGAAATCCTGATCCAGCTCGCTGAGCGTGCCTTCCTGATATACGATATTGAAGGGTCTTGCAATGGTGTAGCTGCCGTTGTTTATGTTCTCAACGGTGGCGTCAACTCCGTCCACCTTCACGGCCTTAACGTCGCTTGAAAGAGATCCGAGGGAAACATAACCGATGGCCGCCTTATTGCCGCTTACGGTCGTGAGCATAACGGAGGTGCTGTTGGTGATCTCGGCGGTATCGAGCGTCGCATCGTTCCCGTCGGCATCCTCGACCTTGAAGAGCTCCACAAACGCTCCGCGCGTTCCGGAGCCATCCTCCCGTGAAATTACCGAAATGCTGTTCGCCTTGCTTCCGCCGCAGCCGCAGAAGAGTCCTGCGGATATTACCGCAGCCATTGCCAAACTGATAAGCTTTTTCATTTTTGTTTTCTCCTTAACTTTTATAAAATTCATATCCTTTATGGTACGCATATAAGGTACGAATATTATGTTAAGTTCAAAATCCTGTGTACGTTAAATTCCGGTAAAGCAATTTTTCCCAATGTAAAAAGCGCCCCCGCGATCCGTCAGGACTGCGGGAGCACTCATCAGTAATGATATTTTTTACGTTTGGCCGCAAGGAATATAGCGCCGATCACAAGCGACATGAATTCGGCAACGACGACCGAAAGCCAGATCCCGTTTATCTCAAAAAGTATCGGCATCAGCATGATCGCCGCGCTTTGGAACACGAACGTCCTCAAAAACGAGACTATCGCCGAGGTCAGGCCGTCGTTCAGCGCCGTAAAAAATCCGGATATGAATACGCCGAAGCCCATAAAAAGGAACGACAGCGCAAATATTCTGAAGCCCGAGGCCGTCATTTCAAAAAGCTCATCGTCATATCCTACGAAGAATTTTGCCAGCGGCGCCGCCATAAGCTCGGCGGCCACAGTCATGCCTATACCGAACGCTGCAAGTATCATCACGCTTCTCCGCAGCAGTCCTCTGAGCTCCTCATAATTCTGCGCCCCATAATGATAGCCCACCACCGGCGCCGTGCCGACGGCATAGCCCATAAAGGCCGCCGCGAATATCATGCTCACATACATCATCACGCCGTATGCCGCAATGCCGTTCTCTCCTGCAAGCTTCATCAGCTGCGAATTATACAGTATCCCGACGAAGCTCATGGAGATGCTGTTCATAAACTCCGAAGAGCCGTTCGCCAGCGCTTTTGCCATTGCTTTGCCATAAAACTGCGTTTTTCCAAGCCGCAGAAGGCTGCCGTTTTTTCGGAAGAAATATATGAGCGGGATGATGCCGCCCGCCATCTGCGCGATCGCCGTCGCCGCGGCCGCGCCCTCAAGCTTATGCTCCTGCGGAAGCAGCAGCACGAGCACCGCGTCCAGCACCATGTTCGTCACACCGGACAAAACCGTTACGACCAGGCCGAGATGCGGCTTTTCCGCCGCCGAAAAGAAGCTCTGAAACATTATCTGGAGCATGAAAAACGGCAGCGCCGCAAGCACTATCCGCGCGTATACCACACAGTTTTCAAGCAGCTCACCCTCCGCGTCCAGCAGCCTTGCAACCGGTCGAATGAATACGCACCCGAGCACGGATATCACAACGCCGATAACCATCGCCGCATATACAAAAAGCGAGAAGTAGCGGTTCGCCTTTTCGCTGTCCCCGGCGCCGAACGTCATTGATACGAGCGCCGTGCCGCCCGTTCCGAGCATGAAGCCCACAGTGCCGAGGATCATAATTACCGGCATTATGAGATTAACGGCGGCAAAGGGCGTTTTTCCCGCGAAGTTTGATACAAAAAAACCGTCCACAACGCTGTATATGGACGTGACTATCATCATGGCTATCGACGGCAGCGTGAATCTGAGCAGTCTGCCGCAGGTAAAATGATCCGAAAGCTGAATTCTCATATTTTTTCCTCTACATTTTTTCCAGCTGCCGCTTAAGGCAGTCCTTATATTTTTCCATAAGACGGATATAGGTCTCTATCTCGTCTCCGCTCCAGGTGTCAAAGGCATCCATCTCCGCTCTGTACAGCCTTCCGGCAACCGCATCCGCATACTCCCGGCCCTTTTCCGTAAGGCGCAGTCTCTTCAGTTTTCCGTTATACGGCTCAAGATACAGAATGCCGTCCCGCTCCAGCCCGCGCACGGCGGAATTTATGGTCTGCCTGCTTACTCCCGAATTTTTGCATACGTCGCTCAGAAGGCAGCCGTCCCCGAGGTCATAAATCGCGTACAGCACCATCATAACGCTGTCCGGCACGCCCAGCTTTATCGCAGCCTGATGGTAAACAGCTTCCATCTCGGAGCAGAAATAATTTATGCGCTTAAGTTCGCTTCTGTGCTTTTCCTCCATGTTTCCTCCCATGTACGATTTCGGACGATTTGCAGTATAGTACGATTTCAGACAATTGTCAAGTTTTTTTCTTTTCACGCAAAAGCGCTGTGTTTTCCGAAAAAATCAGACCGGAGGTGACATTCCTTCGGTCTGATTCTGCCATGTATATCCGTCATTCAGAGGGAGCGAAGCGACCGAAGAATCCCCCGGTTGGTTCCTCCATGGCAGCGACCACCGCCTTTCAGCTCTGCCGTCACTCCCGCACCAAATACCCATCGCTC
>CAKTED010000077.1 GCA_934546725.1 uncultured Oscillospiraceae bacterium
TTCCTCGTAATATTTGCCGCTGCCGCCGCTCTTACGGGCCAGTATCCGCTGGCGGCGGGCGAAGCGGTAGCCGTGATAATTCTTGCCGTTTATTCCTGGCTCTCCGGCCGCAGAAGGCGCAAAAAGGTGCTGGATTATATCGAAGCCGCCGCGTATAACCTTGACGGCGCTTCAAAGGGCATGCTGCTTGATATGCCGCTGCCAATGGTCATATTCGGCATGAACGACGGCAGGGTCCTCTGGAGCAACGAGGAGTTTCTGAACATAACGGGCGACAGGGAGCATTTTTTCGAAGTGGATATCAGCGAGGCTGTGCCCGGATTTCAGTACAGGTGGCTGCTTGACGGCAAGCAGATGTCTCCGGACAATGTAAGCCTTGGCGGCAGGATATACAACGTTTACGGCAACGCCGTAAAGATGGACGATTCGGACGGCTCATACAGCTACTGGGGCATTCTTTACTGGGTAGACGTTACCGAATTCATAAATACTGAAAAGCTCTACAGGGATTCGCGCCCGGTCGTGGCCGTAATGATGCTCGATAATTACGACGAGCTTTTCAAGGGTGTTACCGAAACGGCAAAATCCGCCGTTCTCGCTTCGATCGACTCCATTATCATGGACTGGACGAAGGGCTCGGGCGGGTACCTGTCCAGATATGACAGAGACAGATATATTTTCATCTTTGAAGAAAAGTTCATGCCCGGAATTCTGGCAGACAAATTTGCCGTTCTGGACAGGGTGCGCGAAATAAACGGCCCAGGCGGCATACCGGCCACAATGAGCATCGGCATCGGCCGCGGTGCGCAGAGCTTTGAAGAGGGCTTCCAGTTCGCTCTGCTCGGAATAGATATGGCGCTGTCGCGCGGCGGAGATCAGGCCGTCATAAAGAATAACCACAACTTTGAGTTTTACGGCGGGCATTCCGTAGCCGTTGAACGCAGAACGAAGGTGAAGTCCCGCGTTATGGCGACGGCTCTCGGCGAGCTTATCGCCGATACCTCAAACATAATCATAACCGGCCATACGCACGCGGACCTGGACTGCGTCGGAGCCGCAGTGGGCCTGTGCTGCATAGCGCGAAAAAAGGAAAAACCGGCCTTCATGGTCATAAACGACGATACTACCGTCGCCGGACCGGTGCTGAAAAGGCTGAAAAAGCTCCCTGAATATGAGCACACCTTCATAAGCGAAGACGACGCGATGCTTATGGCCGACGGAAAAACTCTGCTCATTGTAGTGGATACAAACAGGCCGGATCAGGTGGAGGCAAAGTCGCTGCTTGCCTCCTGCAACCGTATCGCAGTCGTAGACCATCACCGCAGAGCCGCGGAATATATCTCAAACGCTGCGCTGAATTTTCACGAGCCATACGCCTCGTCCGCGAGCGAGCTTGCAACTGAGCTACTGCAATACCTCGTCGAGCCCTCAGACCTTCTCAAGACCGAGGCGGAGGCAATACTTGCGGGCATAGTGCTCGATACCAAAAATTTCACAATGCGCACAGGCAGCCGCACCTTTGAGGCGGCCGCGTTTCTGAGAAAGGCGGGCTCCGATACGACGGAGGTAAAGAAGCTTTTCCAGAGCGATCTTCAGAGCACCGTCGCCAAATATTCTATTATCCGCAATGCCAGAATATACCGCGACGGCATTGCCGTTGCCGCGATAGACAGCCAGGAGGACAGAATAATTGCTGCTCAGGCGGCGGACGAGCTGCTTAATATCACAGGTATACAGACGTCGTTCGTCATATACGGCGAGGACGGGAGCGTGAATATCTCCGCCCGCTCCATAGGAGAGATAAACGTTCAGTTTATCCTCGAAAAGCTCGGCGGCGGCGGAAACCGCTCAATGGCCGGCGCTCAGATAAGGGGCAAAAGTACGCAGGAGGTTCTGTCGGCGCTGCTTGCCGCGATAGATTCCTTCCTTGCGGAGGAGGAAGCCCGCCGGGATGCCGAGGGATAAGGCAATAGTTTTTTACATGACCATAAGGCGCCGTATTTGCGGCGCTTTCCCGATCCGGAGGGAGGATGACTCTTCCGCTTCGGGAATATCATGCATCAGGCAACACATGAAAGGAATGGATCAGCAATGAAAGTTATACTTCAGCAGGACGTCAGAGGTCAGGGAAAAAGAGGCGAACTCAAAGAGGTTTCGGACGGCTACGCCCGCAATTATCTGCTGCCCAGGAAGCTTGCGATAATCGCAACCGCCGATAACATCAATACCATGAAGCTTCAGGATGCCGCGAAGAAGGCTCAGATAGAGAAGGAGAAGGCCGCCGCGCGCGAAACAGCCGAAAAGCTCAAGGGCTGCACGGTAAAAATAAGCGCAAAGGCCGGAAGCAACGGAAAGCTTTTCGGCGCCGTTACGTCAAAGGAAATAGCCGAGGCGCTTAAGGAGCAGTATGGCATAGAGCTGGAAAAGAACAGGATCGTTCAGTCTGATCCCATAAAGACATACGGCAGCTTTGAGGTAAAGTGCAAGCTTGGATATGAGATCAGCGGGGCTTTGAAGGTAATGGTCATTGAGGGCTGAGCCTCCGCTTTGCAAAGTGGGGTGAAAAGATATGGATGAGCTGCTTGTAAAGCAGATGCCGCACAGCGCGGAGGCCGAGCAGGCGGTTCTCGGCTCAATGCTGATAGATTCAAGATGCGTGGCCGAGGTGATGGGCTATCTGAAGCCGGCGGATTTCTATCTTACGGCGAACAGGGAGATATTTGAAACCATATCTTCCATGTTCAATTATTCGCAGCCCATAGATCCCGTAACGCTGCTTGAGCAGATGCGCCTTGCCGGGGTATATAAGGATACCAGCCCCAATTACCTTGCCGAGCTGATGAATATAACGCCGACCGCATCGAACGTTATGCGCTATGCGGCGATAGTCAAGGACAAGTCAATGCTTCGCGCGATAGCTGAGACAGCGTCAGACATAAGTGCGATGGTGTCTGACGGCACAGGCAGCGCGGACGACGTTCTTGAGGCAGCGGAGCGGCGCATTTATGCGCTGCGTCAGGGCAAGACCGCGGGGGGACTTGAGCCGGTCTCTTCCATAATTGGCGGAGTGTACAAGCACCTTGGCGAGCTTGCGAAATCCGGTGGCGAAATACCCGGACTTTCTACGGGTCTGCCGGATCTTGACAGCGTTATTATGGGTCTGAATAAGTCTGACCTTATTCTTCTTGCATCTCGACCCGGTATGGGAAAAACAAGTATCGCGCTCAATATAGGACTGAGCGTTGCCAAAAGCAGCGACGTAAAGGTCGCTATCTTTTCGCTCGAAATGTCAAAGGAACAGCTTGCGTCACGTCTCCTTTCAAGCGAAGCGTTTGTTGACAGCAAAAAGCTGCTGACGGGCCGCCTCAGCCAGGAGGACTGGAAGAAGATAGTTGCGGCCGCGACGGCGATAAGCAGGACCGGGATACTGATAGACGATAACTCAATGCTGACCGTTTCGGACATGAATGCGCAGTGCCGCAGGGTGGATAATCTAGGCCTTGTGATAATAGACTATCTTCAGCTGATGAGCAGCGCTTCGGGAGACGCGAACGAAAGCCGCCAGCAGGCCGTAAGCGATATTTCACGAATGCTCAAGATAATGGCCAAGGAGCTGAACGTTCCGGTAATATGCCTGTCCCAGCTTTCACGAGCCAACGTGCAGCGAGGAGATAAGCGGCCGGTACTCTCGGACCTTCGTGAATCCGGCTCGCTTGAGCAGGATGCCGACATCGTCCTTGGTCTCTACCGCGAGGATTATTTCCAGCGTGAGACGGAAAACCATAATCTTGCCGAGTGCATAGTGCTGAAAAACAGGCACGGCAACACAGGTACGATAGAGCTTCAGTGGCTGCCGGAATATACGACGTATGCTTCGGTGGATAAAATTCACAAAGAGGGATAAGCAGTTGAAATTTTCGCCCGAATTTGCCGACCGTTACAATATGCTGCCGCAGGGGAGCACGGTGATATGCGCGGTTTCCGGAGGCATGGATTCCGTGTGCCTGCTCCATGCGATAAATGCATTGGCGGCGGAGCGGCGGCTGAGGGTGTATGCGGCGCATTTCAATCACTGTCTGCGGGGCGAGGAGTCCGAACGTGATGAACGCTTTGTAAGAAAGCTGTGCGCCGAGCTGGACGTTGAGCTGTTTACAGCGCGCGGAGACGTTAAAGGCTATGCCGAAGAGCATAAGCTTGGTATCGAGGATGCCGCGCGGCGTATGCGCTATGCTTTTTTTGAAGAGCTTGCGGCAGAGCTCGAGCCCTGCCGCGTTGCCACTGCGCATAACGCAAACGACAATGCTGAAACAATGCTCATGAATCTTGCGCGCGGAGCGGGGCTTCGCGGAATGTGCGGAATACCTCCTGTGCGCGGGATATATGTACGCCCGCTGCTGGCGATGCCGCGCAGCGATATAGAGCGGTACCTTTCGGAAAATATGCTTGAGCACGTCGAGGATTCGAGCAACGTCAGCGACGATTATACACGCAACCGGATACGGCACCATGTTATCCCGGTCCTCATGCAGACCGGCGGCGGATTTCCCGCTTCGGCGACGGCGGCAGCTTCACTGCTGAGGGAGGATGAGAGCTTTCTCGAAAAGCTTGCACTTGAGACTGTAAAGCTCAGGCGGCTTTCGCCGGGCGCCCTCGATGCGTCGGCGCACGAGCTTGCCGCGGCGCCGGCTCCGCTGGCCTCACGGGCGGTTATCGCCGCGGCGGAGAGACTGGGCCGAGCGGTGACCGCGCGGCATGTTCAGACTGTTCTCGGGATAGCACGCGGCGCTTCTCCGTCGGCAGAGGTATATCTGCCGGGCGGCATACGCGCCGCGAGGCGGTATGACCGCATCGTATTTTCGGCAGATTCGCGGCAGGATTTGACATTTGCCGGACAAACGCTCTGCTTCGGCGGATGGACGGCGATCGACGAATGCGGCATGGAGGTATATTTCGGAGAGGTAAATGAAAATACACCTGCCGACGAGATTTTTTTCTTCAAAAAATCCGCAATTTGTGGTAAGATAACAATTAGACCCCGTAAAAGCGGAGACAGTATATGTCTCCACCGCAGGCAGGGGCGAAAAAGTCTTAAAAAGCTTTTTATAGAAAGAAAAATACCCGCTTCCGAACGCGAGCTTGTCCCCGTTATCGCGGACGAAGAAAAGGTGCTTGCCGTAGTATCAGTGGGGCAGGAGGCGGAGCTTGCCGCCGAAAGGCGGAATGCGGATATTATGATAGCCGTCAGGTTCAATAAACAGAAATAATAATGGCGCGCAGCTTTGCCCGACAGCGCCGCAAAGGAGATATTCATGAACATTCTGAACGATATCGAGAAGGTCCTGATTTCAGAGGAAGAGCTTAACGCAAAAGTCAGCGAGCTTGCAGCCGCCATCGCCGAAGAGTATGAGGACGAAAATCCGGTTTTCATAGGTATCCTCAAGGGCTCGTTCGTGTTTATGGCGGACATAATGCGAAAGATAAATATCTATTGCGATATTGATTTTATGGCGGTTTCCTCTTATGGAAACAAATCCGAAAGCACCGGCGCGGTGAAGATCAACAAGGATCTCAGCCAGGATATCGAAGGTCGGCCGGTAGTGATAATCGAGGATATTCTTGACAGCGGACTTACTCTCAGCTATCTGAAAAAATATCTGATGAACAGAAATCCGAAGTCGATAAAAATATGTACGCTTCTTGATAAGCCCGCGAGAAGAAAGGCGGATATAAAGGCCGACTATTTCGGCTTTGACATTCCTGACGCATTCGTCGTCGGCTATGGACTCGACTATGCGGAAAGGTATCGCAATCTGCCCTTTATCGGCGTGCTTAAACCTGAAATATATTCAAACTGAACCCTGACTGCGGTCTCTGCCGCAGTTCAATGAAAGGACGGGTAATGTATTGAACGATAAAAAACCAAGAAAAACCAGACCGCTTGATATAGGCTTTTATATCATGATATTCGTCGTGGTCATGGCCGTGATATTCATGCTTATGTCCGGCGGGGAAAGCGACGGACTGAAATATTCCGAAATGCGGCATCTTTTTGAGCAGGAAAAGGTCAGCTCCTTTACAGTTGAAGGCAACACCCTTACAATGGAGCTTCGTGAGCCGTATGACGGAAAGGTGACCGTAACCTATGACCTTTACAGCTTCGCGGTGTTCTATGAGGATATGCACGAGCTGATCGATTCGCAGGTAGAGGCCGGAACGATAAGCGATTATGACTACATCGTCGGCTGGCAGACGCCGTGGTGGCTGTCCTTCCTGCCGTATTTCATAATGATGATAGTATTTGTCATTATCTGGTTCGTGCTCATGAACAAAAGCTCCGGCGGCGATAAGGGCGTTATGAAATTCGGCAAGGCCCGCACAAGGGTCGGCGCGCCGGAAAAGAAAAAGGTGACGTTCAAGGACGTCGCCGGTGAGGACGAGGAAAAGGAAGAACTCCAGGAGATAGTCGATTTTCTGAAAAACCCGAAGCGCTTTATCGAGCTTGGCGCGCGTATTCCCAAGGGCGTTCTGCTCGTGGGCCCTCCCGGTACCGGTAAAACGCTGCTTGCCAAGGCCGTAGCCGGTGAAGCGGGTGTTCAGTTCCTGTCGATATCCGGCTCGGATTTCGTTGAGCTTTATGTCGGCGTTGGCGCCTCGCGAGTTAGAGACCTTTTTGATCAGGCGAAGAAAGCCGCTCCGTGTATCATATTTATTGATGAAATCGACGCAGTTGGCCGCCAGCGCGGCGCGGGACTTGGCGGAGGGCACGATGAACGTGAGCAGACGCTGAACCAGCTGCTCGTTGAAATGGACGGCTTTGGAACCAACGAGGGCGTTATTGTCATTGCCGCAACAAACCGACAGGATATTCTCGACCGAGCCCTTCTGAGACCTGGAAGATTTGACCGTCAGGTATATGTCGGCTTGCCTGATATTCGAGGCAGAGAGGCCATACTGAAGGTACACGCCAAGGATAAGCCACTTGGCGACGACGTTGACCTTTCTGTCATTGCAAAATCCACAACTGGCTTTACCGGCGCCGATCTTGAGAATCTTCTTAATGAATCATCTCTGCTTGCGGCCAGGCGCGGCG
>CAKTED010000078.1 GCA_934546725.1 uncultured Oscillospiraceae bacterium
AAGCCCTCTTCGGTAGCCGTATCAAGATTTATTCCAAGCTCGTTATACACGCTGTTGCTGTACCCGAGCCAGGGATTATGGTCGCCGTAGACCACGAGCACCACGGGCGCTTCGTCCTCCCGCAGCGCATTGGCAAGCGCAAGAATATTCTCCGATGTGTTCTGCACGGAACCGAGGTAATTATTGAGGATATAATACGTCGCCTCGTCCTCATATTCACCGTCCCAGTAGCCGCCGCCCCAGTCGAGCGCGTCCATGGTGTAGGGCCCGTGCCCCTGATAGGTAACCGAGAAGTTGAAGTACGGGGCAGACCTGTCCCGCTCCTGATAGATGCTGAGAATGTCCGGTATGAGCACGTCGTCATAGGCAATGTGTCCGCCGGTGAGCTCCGAATAGCGGTTTTCAAAGAACAGGTAATCTTCAAAGCCGAGATAGGCGTTTATGTTTTTGCGGTTATAAAACCAGTCGTAGCACGAGTGGCTTCCCCCGGTTTTATAGCCCTGCCCGCGCAGATACCAGACGTAGGAGCCGGTATCACTGCGGAAGTTATCAAGCGATGAATAGCCCGTGAGGAAACAGCGCTCAGTATCGATCGTACCGCCCGCGAATATGTTCGTTATGAGGTTCCCTGTGTAGCTTTCGGCCTCAAGCGCGTGATACGCGGCGTAAACATCCTCGGAAATTCCCGTAAAGCCAATGCGTTCAAGGTCGTTAAAGGCTTCGAGCTGAATGCCTATGACGTTCACCCTGCGCTCAGCGGGAATGTCCTGCGCCGTATACGAGGAAAGTATCTCCCTGGCGCGCGCGTCGGAATAGCCCTCGGGCTTTTCGGGAAAAGCCGCCGGAATGCTGTGCAGGAAGGGGTAGACATAGCCCTTGCTGATGTATACCTGCGTTGCGGACCAGCGGTTGGCCTTTTCAAAATTTTCCGTCTTATTCGTATATATATCGTCGCTTACATACACCCTGCTGAGGGGATAAATGCTCAGAAGTATCACCGCCGCGCCGATGAGCCGCCAGCGCGCGCGAATATGTCCGCGCACGAAGAAAAAGAGGAACAGAGCCCCAAGCGCGACGCATATTATGCAGAATGCAAGCCGCCAGTCCAGCGAAATATCGTAATTTCCCGACACCTTCAGCGCCGTTCCGATGGCGGTAACGTCAAGAAACATGAACGGATCGTCCCGGCAGAGCAGCTTGAAATAGTTTCCCGCCGAGGCAAGCAGCACCGGTACCGCCGTTGCAAGAAAGGCTATCCACGCCCGTCCGATAAGGCAGTACAGCAGCAGCATGAGCAGCACTACCGGAAGAATATTCAGCAGCGCTATGAGCGGATGGCGGAAATATCCCGCAAATATGCCCCAGCGGTAATGGCCAAACGCAAGCAGCATGCTCAAAAGGCCGATCCCCGTGCCAGACGCAATAATGAAAAACCAGTTCCATATCCAGAAAAGCGCCCTGTGCTCGCCGCTCTCGCGCCGAAACAGAAAGCATGAACGGATTTTTTTCATGTCAAAGCTCCTTATTCATAATGGTATGCTTCGTATTGTACCACAAACGCGCCCGCAAGTTAAGATACAAAACGTAAATTTTAAACTCTCCGGCTTTACAATTTGCGGCGAATAGAATATAATTGAACTATTCGTTAAAAACAGAGAGGTATGAGCATATGCCCGAATTGAGAAACATAACGCTCGGTGAGCTTTTTGCTGAGGTCTGTTCGCGCTTTGGCGAGCGGACGGCGGTCGAATATCTCGGCGAGAGGACCTCCTATGCGCAGCTTGACGCGTATACGGACCTGCTCGCGCGCGGTTTTCTCGCGCTCGGCATGAAAAAAGGCGACCGCGCAGCGATCTGGGGCAACGACCGGCCCAATACCCTCTTCTGCCTTCTGGCCATGGAAAAGCTCGGCGTCGTTGCCGTAATGCTCGGAACAAGCCTTCAGGCCGGAGAGCTTGAGGCTCTCCTCGAGCTTTCCGAGGCGGAGTATCTTTTTTTTGACGACGGCTTTCGTGACGTTTCCTTTCCGGCGGTCTGCCGGAACATGCCGAAGGGCCGCATGAAAAAGCAGGTTTACATCGGTCCCGGCTCTGAGCCGGATTTCGACAGTCTCGCCGCCATTGAGGCACTGGCTGATACCGTCAGTCCTGAAGAGCTTATCCGCGCCCGCGCGGCGGTAATGCCGCAGGATACGGACATGATCCTTTTCACCTCCGGCACCACAAGCGCAAGCAAGGGCGTTATGACGACCCATTTCTCCCGCGCGAATATCGCTTTGGCGCACGTTGCCGCGCTGAGGGCAACGGAGCGGGACAAATTCTGCGTCGCCATCCCCATGTTCCACTGCTTCTCTCTCACGGCCAACGTTCTGGCGGCGCTGATGTGCGGCGCATGCGTATATTTTCCCGAAAACAGGCGCACAAAAACTCTCTTTGAGGCCATTGAGAAGGATAAGATAACCGTTCTCCACGCCGTTCCGACGCTTTTTTCCGCCATGCTGGCGCGCAACAACGCCGGGGATTACGATACCTCCTCGCTGCGCACGGGCTTTATCGGCGGCTCAGTCTACACGCCGGAGTTTTTCCGCGAGGTAAGCCGCACGCTTGGCTATAATCTTCTCTCCTCCATCGGCCAGACCGAGGCCACGGCAGGCTTCACCTTCTGCGATTATGACGACGATATGGAGGTCAAGTCCACGACCGTCGGACGCTTCATTGAGCATTCCGAGGGCATGATACGCAACGTCGTCACGGGCGAGCCGCAGCCGGTGGGCGAAACCGGTGAGATCTGCATCCGCGGCTACGGCGTAATGCAGTGCTATGTGAACAACCCCGAAATGACCCGCCAGACGCTGCTGCCGGACGGCTGGCTGCGCACCGGCGACATGGGCTTCATCGACGAAAACGGCCGCCTGCACATCACCGGCAGGCTCAAGGACATGATAATACGCGGCGGAGAAAATATTTCCCCCGCCGAAATAGAGCAGCTTCTGCTTGACGATGGGCGCGCCGCCGAGGTGAAGGCCGTTGCCGTGCCGGACGAGCATTACGGCGAGGAGATCTGCGCCTGCATCGTGCTTCGCAGCGGCGTGAGCATGAGCGAAAACGAGGTACGGCAGCTCATAAAAGCGCGGCTTGCGTACTTCAAGGTACCGAAATACGTCCTCTTCATGGATTCGCTGCCCAGAACGAGCAGCGGCAAGCTGGCTCTCGGCAGGCTGAAGGAGCTTGCGCGGGACGCGCTTGGTCTTTAAAGGAGCAGTGATTTTATGAAAAAGAGCTATGAAATGATCCGCGAGATATTCAACCAGTGCAGCAACAATCAGATGCGCGACGTTGACATAAGCGAGATCGAAACTGACGATACCGACGCCGTCGCAAAAACCTTCTGCGAGGGCAGCGAGGTAACGTGCGAAAAATCCGTTCTCGAAAACGGCACGATAATTTATGATATTGTTACCGACGGCGTTCATCAGCGCCTCGGCTTTACGGAGGTTTGACGGCGCGGCCATGAGAAAGATACACGCGGACGAGTTCCCGGCGGCATACGCCATTATGGAGGAGGCCTTTTCAAAGGACGAGATACGCTCCTACGCCGGGCAGGAGGGTCTGCTCGCGCGCAGCGAATATGACCTTTTCGTCGAAGCGGACGGGGCCGCGCTTGAGGCGGTAGTGGCGCTCTGGCGCTTTGACGGCTTCGGTTACCTCGAAAATTTCGCCGTAAGGAAGGAGCTGCGCGGCCACGGCATGGGCAGCGGCATGCTGCGCGAGCTTGCGGATATCTGTCAGGGAAGGATCATTCTTGAGGTTGAAAAGCCGGATACGGAGCTTGCCCGGCGGCGCATCGGCTTTTATAAGCGCTGCGGATTTTTCATGAATGATTATGATTACGTCATGCCGCCGCTTGAGCCGGGGCTTAATCCCGTACCGCTGCTCATAATGTCCTACGGCAGCGAGCTTTCGCCCGATGAGTTTGAGCATTTTCGCAGTACCGTTTTCCGCGAGGTTTTCGGAGTCTGATAAATTCAATATGCGCAATGGAGCCGGTTTCCGAAAAGGGAAACCGGCTCCGTTTCTGTTTGTGTTGTTCGTTATGGTCAGTGGACGCGGACGAGTAACGGTCCCCTCCGCCATCCTGGCGCAGCGGGGATCCCCCACGGAGGGGCTGAACGGTACGACGTTGTTCCCCTTCAGCAACCATCCGGGGGATTCTTCGGTAGCTTACGCTCCCTCTGAATGACGGAAATAATCTTCACAAGTGCCCGCCATGAATGACAGCAACATTCGGACGCACGGAGAGCGCACCCCATCACCGCCGCTCGTATACAGGGCGCGTAACGCGCTCGGCTGCGCTGAGCGACTTGAAATCCGCCTTCATGATCTCGAAGCGGTCGCCCCTGCTCAGATACGGCCGCAGTACCTGCGTTATCTTCGGAAAAAGCACCGACCGGTCGCCCGTAAAATCAATGAGCACGAGCAGATGCGGAACCAGCTCGTTTTTTGGCTGCGCCAGCAGCATAAAAGCCTTATACACCGTTTCAAAGCCGTCAAAAAGCTCTGTGAGCGCAGCGGTAAGCGGCGGAAAAAGTATAAACGGCGGGTGAAAGCTGACCTCACCGCGCGGCGCGGATTTTTCAAACGAAAAGCCCGTGGTCACGGAGTCTATCTCGCGCAGCTGGGCCATTCCGAGCCGCAGCGCGCTTTTTGAAAACGCGTCGATAACGAGCCCGCCAAGCTTTTCGGGCTGCTCAAGCGCGATAGTCTTCAGCCTGTCATACGGCAGTATCGAAGTGCCGCCGCGTTCAAACGGCCATTTGTCGTACTCCTCAAAGCTCGTGAACAGCGGCAGCAGCGAAACGCCGTCGCTGCCCGTCAGCACGCACAGCTCCTCGCGGTTCTCCTCCTTGCACGGCACGATATACGACGCCTTCCGCAAGATGTTGAAAAACGCGCGCAGCGCCGTCTCCGAATGATCCGCCGCAAGCTTTTCCCTCTCGGCGGCAAGCTCAAAGCCCGATGTGAAGCTCCTTGCAAAATCGTCCATCAGCTCCACCCCTCACCGCCGCAAAGCGGCTTTTCAAGCAGGACAAGCTCGAGCCTGCCCGTATCGTTAAAATCGCACATCGCCGTGCCGACCTCGGCAAAGCCGAGGCGCTTATAGAGCGCACGCGCGCGGCTGTTGATAACGCCGGTATCCATTCGCAGACTGACGCAGCCGCTTTCGGCGGCCTGGCGCTCATAGAAGCGCACAAATTCCGAGGCAAGGCCCCGCCCGCCTGCCGACGGCAGCACGCAAAGCGTGTGCAGCACCAGGACCTTCTCCGGCGGAGCGTCCACGCTCCAGCTACCCTCGGCGTATTCCTTCATCTGCGAGTGGTTCATGCGGCCCGAGGCAACGATCTCGCCGTTCTCCTCCGCAACAAAAAGCTCCCCCGCCTCAAGCGCCTCGAGCGCGTCCTCCTCAACGGGATAAACGTCCTTTACCCAGCCGATGTGTATTTTCCCCTCCGCCTCGAGTGTCGTAATGGCGTCATATATGCGGACCACGCCCGGTATATCGTCGCGTACAGCCTTCCTTATCATAATATCATAAGCTCCTTCGGTGCTCTCGTAATGTCCTCGCAGCCGCCGTCGCGCAGGACGATAACGTCCTCTATGCGCACGCCGAAGCGGCCCGGCAGGTATATCCCCGGCTCTGCGGAAACGACCGCGCCCGCCGGAAGCGGCTCGTTATTCGTCGGCGAGGCGTTCGGGGCCTCGTGAATATCCAGGCCGAGACTGTGGCCGAAGCTGTGACCGAAATATTCACCGTAGCCCGCCTGCGCGATAACGCTTCGCGCGGCTCCGTCAAGCTCGCGGCCGCTTATACCTGCCCGCGCCGCCTCGATCCCCGCAAGCTGCGCACGCAGAACGGTGTCATACACCTTCTTCATCTCGTCGCTGGCGCTGCCTACGGCAACGGTACGCGTCATATCGGAGCAGTAGCCGCCGTAGATGCAGCCAAAGTCCATCGTTACAAAGTCGCCCGCCGCGACCCTCACGTCACCCGGAACGCCGTGCGGCATGCTGGTCTTTTCGCCGGTTATGACAATGGGGTCGAAGGAGTTGTTATCCGCACCAAGCCTTCTCATGCGGTACGTCAGCTCGGCAGCGATGTCGCGCTCTGTAACGCCCGGCTTTATCATCGGCAGCACCTGCTCGAGCGCCTTTTCCGCAATGCGCTGCGCGGCGACAAGCAGCTCTACCTCCTCCGGCTCCTTTACGGCGCGGAGCGAATCAAGAATACCCTGCGAGGGAACAAGCTTCGCCGTCAGCTTTTCGCTGTATTCAAGGTATTCCGCATAGCTCATCGCGTTCTGCTCAATGCCGAGCGTTTTAATTCCCTTTTCTGTAAGAACGCGGTTTATCTTCACGCTGTACGGCTCGGCGGCGGTGGTCATTTCCACATGTGCGCCGGATATACTTTTCTCAGCCGCCTCAATGTATCGGGAATCCACAAAGAAATACGCGTCCTGCTGCGTTATGAGTGCCGCGCCCGCCGTGGACGGAAAGCCCATGGCATAGCGGCGGTTTGAAAAGCTGAGGATAAGAATGGCCTCAGTATTCTCCCTGCGCAGTGCGGCTCTGATCTTTTCAATATTGTTCATTTGCTGCTTTTCTCCTTTCTTCGGCACAGGCGGAACGGTATCTCCACCCCGTAGCGAAGGATATAAAACGGATTTTTCAGCTCCATGGGCTTCACGACTATCGAGCACAGCCCCGCAAGATTCGCGCCCAAAACGTCCGTAAAAAGCTGATCCCCCGCGAGCGCCGCCTGCGACGGCAGTCTTGAGCACTGCCGCAGCGCCTCATTGATGCCCCGCGAGCGCGGCTTTTTTGCGGCATTTACATACGGGACCTGCCATTTGGCCGCAAAATTTTTCGCTCTGTCCGTTTTCGTATTTGAAACGATGAAGAGCGTTATCCCGCCCCTGAGCATATCCTCGCGCCATCGGAACAGCCGGTCCGTCGGTCCGCTGCCAGAATACGGCGCAAGCGTATTATCAAGGTCGAGCATGAGAAGGCTTA
>CAKTED010000079.1 GCA_934546725.1 uncultured Oscillospiraceae bacterium
CCGTGACGCTGCTTCCAAGCAGCAGCTGGCTTGCCGCCGCACACAGGCGCCGATCCCGCAGATATTCTGCCACGGCCATGCCGTTCACGCTTCGAAATACATGGCAGAAATGATAGAAGGAGTATCCGAACCGTTCCGCCAGCTCTGCAGGCGTCAGCTCCACCTGCATGTGCTCTGCGATATAGTCCCGGCACCGTGCCATATCCTCTCTGTATCCCATTCGCTTCACCACCCCTGCCTGTATTTTATCACAGGCTTATCTCCTTTGCTTTTCCATTCTTGTGAAGTTTTTGTA
Source organism: uncultured Oscillospiraceae bacterium (assembly GCA_934546725.1). Taxonomy (GTDB): domain Bacteria; phylum Bacillota; class Clostridia; order Oscillospirales; family Oscillospiraceae; genus RGIG6375. The sequence goes on from CAKTED010000079.1 coordinate 296, forward strand.
CCATTCGGGCGAATACACGGTCTTTGCTCAAGGCTTCACCTCCCGCAGGCGGCACAGGAACGTGACGCTCCGTACGCGGGTGCAGCCGGTATTCGAGCCAGGGAGCGCGTCGCTCACGCCGCCGGTAACGCCGCTTATTGAACGCTCAGCTACCCGCCGCGCCATCCCGCATATGAAAATTGCCAGGCGCTGAAGCAGATCAGCACCTGGCAATAAACGCCTGTTTATTTACTCCTGAAACATCGGGGTGGAAAGATATCTGTCGCCGGTATCCGGAAGCAGGGCGACTATGGTCTTGCCCTCGTTTTCAGGCTTTCCGGCAAGCTCGACTGCCGCCCACAGCGCGGCGCCGGAGGAAATTCCCACCAGCACGCCCTCGGTGCGACCCATCTCGCGGCCCAGCGCGAATGCGTCCTCGTCCTTCACGGGAACGATCTCGTCATAGATCTTCGTATTGAGCACATCCGGCACAAAGCCCGCGCCTATGCCCTGGATCTTGTGCGAACCGGCAACGCCGGTGGAAAGCACTGCGGAGGAGGCAGGCTCGACCGCAACTATCTTCACGTCCGGCTTCTGCTCCTTCAGATACTCGCCGACGCCGGTGATCGTGCCGCCGGTACCGACGCCTGCGACAAAAATATCCACCTCGCCGTCGGTATCCTGCCATATCTCGGGGCCGGTAGTCGCCTTATGAACGGCAGGGTTCGCAGGATTTACGAACTGACCAGGAATGAAGGCATTCGGTATCTCCTTCGCCAGCTCCTCGGCTTTTGCGATGGCGCCCTTCATGCCCTTTGCGCCCTCTGTGAGCACCAGCTCGGCGCCGTACGCCTTCATGAGCTGGCGACGCTCGACGGACATCGTTTCGGGCATGACAATTATCGTTCTGTATCCGCGCGCCGCCGCGACGGAGGCAAGGCCAATGCCGGTGTTGCCGGAGGTGGGCTCAATGATGACCGAGCCCTCCTTCAGTACGCCGCGCTTTTCGGCATCGTCCAGCATTGCTCTGCCGACTCTGTCCTTGACCGAGCCCGCGGGATTAAAATACTCCAGCTTTGCCAGCAGGCGGGCCTTAAGCTCGTACTTCTTCTCGATATTCTTAAGCTCAAGCAGTGGGGTATTACCGATAAGCTGCTCTGCGGACGTATAAATCTTTGCCATTTTTCACGCCTCGGCTTTCTTCACGGCCTCGAACGCCTGGTCAAGGTCGGCTATGATATCGTCTATATGCTCCGTGCCGATGGAAAGGCGGATGGTATTCTGTCCGATTCCCTGATCCGCAAGCTCCTCGTCGGTCAGCTGAGAGTGCGTCGTGGTCGCGGGATGAATAACAAGGCTCTTCACATCCGCAACGTTTGCAAGCAGGGAGAATATCTGGAGGCTGTCTATAAACTTGTGAGCTTCCTTCTGCCCGCCCTTTATATTAAATGTGAATATGGATGCACCGCCGTTGGGGAAATACTTCTCATAAAGCGCGTGGTCGGGATGATCCGGCAGCGAGGGGTGGTTCACCTTCTCTACCAGCGGGTGCTTTGAAAGATACTCCACGACCTTCTTTGTGTTCTCGGCATGTCTGTCCAGTCTGAGCGAAAGCGTCTCGACGCCCTGAAGCAGCAGGAAGGCGTTAAACGGTGAGATCGTCGCGCCGGTATCGCGCAGCAGGATGGCGCGGATATAGGTCACGAAAGCCGCCGGGCCCGCCGCATCGGTGAACGAAACGCCGTGGTAGCTCGGGTTGGGAGCCGCGATGGGAGCGTATCTGCCGCTTGCGGCCCAGTCGAACTTGCCGGAATCTACTATCACGCCGCCAAGCGTCGTGCCATGGCCGCCGATGAACTTCGTTGCGGAATGGACGACGATGTCCGCGCCGTGCTCAATGGGACGGATAAGGTAGGGCGTGCCGAAGGTGTTGTCTATAACGAGGGGCAGGCCGTGCTTATGCGCTATCTCCGCAATGGCGTCGATATCCGGGATATCGCTGTTGGGATTGCCGAGAGTTTCGAGGTAAATGGCCTTTGTGTTTTCCTTTATCGCTCCCTCGACCTCGGCAAGGTTATGCGCGTCCACAAACGTGGTGGTAACGCCAAACTGCGGGAGCGTATGAGCCAGCAGATTGTAGCTGCCGCCATAGATCGTCTTCTGCGCGACGATGTGATCGCCCGCCTGAGCCAGCGCCTGGATGGTATAGGTTATGGCCGCCGCGCCGGAAGCCGTCGCCAGCGCCGCAACGCCGCCCTCAAGAGCCGCGATGCGCTTTTCAAACACGTCCTGCGTGGAATTAGTAAGGCGGCCGTATATGTTGCCCGCATCCGCAAGGCCGAAGCGAGCCGCCGCGTGAGCGGAATTTTTGAAAACGTAGGAGGTCGTCTGATATATCGGGACGGCGCGCGCGTCCGTAGCCGGATCGGGCTGCTCCTGTCCTACATGAAGCTGAAGGGTCTCAAATTTATATTTTCTTTCTGCCATGATGATCATTTCCTTTCAAATATCTGTGTATTCAATGTTTTTTTCGTCTCTGCGGAAAACCGTTCCGCCCTTCTGATGAAACCTCAACATCGACACATTCGACCGAAGCGGAAATTTGCTCTGAGGAGCCTGAGAAAGTAATATATCATATCTCTATAACCTACCGTTTAAGTATGTTGTATGCATGATAGCATCAGACACAGCGCTTGTCAAGCACTTTTTTCTCTTTTTTTCCTTTTTGTGCTTTTTTCCGCTTTTTGGGAGATCCGACGGCACCATATCGGTCATTTTTCATGAGCCGTTTTTTCCGAATCGGCGCTCTCCCCGTCCTTATTCATCAGGTCGGCGAGCGTAATTCCCTCAAAAAAGTCGTCAAGAAGCGAATTAAGCTTCGTCCACATGGGCAGTGTGCAGCATTTATCGGCTCTTTCGCAGGTATTTTCCCCGCTTTCAAGGCAGGCCACCGGCGCAAAGGAGCCGGAGGTCAGCTTGAGAATGCTGCCAACGGTATAGGTCTCCGGCGCGCGGGCAAGCCTGTAGCCTCCGCCGCGCCCGCGCAGAGCCTGCACGAACCCGGCCTTGCTGAGAGTTGCAAGGATACCCTCGAGGTATTTCTCCGAAAGCTCCTCCCTTTGGGCTATGTCCATCAAAACTATGTATTCTCCGCTATCGTGCTCCGCAAGGTCCACCATTACGCGCAGCGCATAGCGGCCCTTCGTTGATATCATCACGTCCGACACCTCCATTTTCAGAGCGGCGCTCTGCTATAAACCTATAATAGCACAGTGTTTATAGTATTTCAAGCCGAAAAAACAGGGCGGCGCGGGCACATCACTGCCCACACCGCCCATAAGCGTACAAAATTTTTTATTCCTCGACGTCCTGCCTTTCCTCGTCGGGATTTTCAAGGCGCTGCTGAATACGGTCGTCCATTTCCATCATGGGGACAAAGTCCACATCAAAGCCCTCGCCGCCGGTAAGGCTGTCCAAAAGCTTGTCCACGATGTTCATAAGGCTCTCGGCCTCCTCCTCGCTGAGGCACTCGAACATGTTTTCATCAAATTTTATCATGCCCTCGCGGCACTGGATAGCCGTCTCGTTTCCCTTGGGCGTAATGCTGAGCATATTGCGGCGCAGATTGAGCTGATCGACCTTTTTTTCGATAAAGCCCGCCTTTTGCAGACGCTTCGTCGAAAGGGCGATGGATGCCGGTGAGACCTTCATCCAGTCGGCTATCTCCTTCTGCGTGCAGCCCTCATGGTTCGAGATATACGCCAGCACGGGAAGCTGGCCAAAATAAAGGCCGGTGTTCAGCGTAGTCTTCGTAAGAAGAGTACGGCGAAGCATGAAAAGATTATCAAGCTTCCATGCGAGTTTTTTCATTTCAACTGCCATCCAAACAACCTCCAGCGCCTGAATTTACAATTAAGTGTTTACTATTACTGTTTTATTATATTCCTCTTTTTATTCTTTGTCAAGCATCATTTCCGCACAACTCGCCAATATTTTATAACAATTGAACGTGTTTATATTTCAAAAGGACAGGACTCCCCGCAGCTTTCGCATGTCGGGGAGTCCTGCTATTTTACAGAAAGCGCTCTATGGCGCGATTAAGCTCATCCAGCTCCTCGCTGTTTCCGGATTCTATCGCGTCAACGATGCAGGTGGCAAGATGCTCCTTGAGAATGACCTTGCCGGTGTTATTTATCGCGCTGCGCACCGCGGCAAGCTGAATGAGCACCTCGGAGCAGTCTCTCCCCTGCTCCACCATCTTCTTCACGGATTCAAGGTGACCTATCGCGCGGGCAAGACGGTTGACCACCGCCTTTGTTGTTTCAGGCGAATGAGTATGGCCGCCGTGCGTGTGGCAATGGACAACGCCGTCGCCGTGATCGTGAAAATATATCTCTTCAGGCATTAACAAACCTCTCCCTTTCGCAGCGGCGGCACTCCGTTCAGCCTTTGTTTTTAAGGTATACGTCCGCTTCCTTCATGGCGTTCAGCACAACGTCGCCGACAACGGCGAGATCCTCCGGGGCAAAGGCCTCCGGGAAATTGTCGCTGAAAAGTATCTGCGAGGAGGGCGGGAATTCATCGTCCGCCTCCCAGAGCATGAGCTGAAGCGTCATGCCCGGCATGAACTCCAGCGCGTATCCGGCGTCGCCGCTCTTTATGCGCTCTGCGCCAAGCTCTTCCATTATGGCGCAGAAATCGCCCAGGCGCTTTCCGTACGAAAACGCCATACGGTTTATGCATCGGCCGGTGAACTGCTGGTTATAAACGTTGCCCCAGGGCATTTCCTTATAGGTATAGAATCTGCCGAGCGCGGGAACGTTTTTGCCCTCGATAAGATGACGCAGCAGGAGAATATAGCCCTTGCCGAGGCCAAAAAGCTGATCCGTCGGATATTTTTTATCGATACAGCGCACGGAATATTCCGGAAAGGCCACTCTGTAACGGTTACCGAGGAACGTAAGCTCAAACTCGCCGTCCTCCGGAAAATACTCCACCTTGCAGCGTGCCGCCACGCGCTCCGGGTCAAGCTCGCGGTAAAGCGCGCAGTAATGCTCAAAGGGCTTGCCCTCTTTATTGTTTACAACATCCTTTTTTTCCATAACCATCCTCCTGGGCCGGTTTTATTCCTCTCCGGCAGACGGGAAAAGCGAAGCGTTCGTATGCGGCACGAAGCATGCGGCGACGAACTCGTCCATATACTGGGGATTGCTGCTCAGCTCCATATAGGTCATATTGCGGCCGATCTCTGTTACCTTGTCCTTCGCCTCGTCGGAAATAAGCATTGCGTAAGCGCCGGAAAGTGAGGAGTTGCCGATATAGGTGTAAAGCTCGCGGTCAATATCCGGGAGCATGCCTATGCGGATGGCGTTTCTGATATTTATGCCGCTGCCGATGCCGCCCGCGATGATAACGCGGCCGATGACCTCCACCGGGAAGTCCAGCGACTCGAGCATGATCTTGATGGCGGAGAATATCGCTCCCTTTGCTCTGATGAAGTTGTCAAGGTCAACATCGGTAAGCGTTATCTCTCTGCCGGTCTCGCTCTCGTCCGCAAAGGCTATGACGTAGCTCTTCATGCCGTATTCGTCGGTGCGGATGCGCTCGCCGTCGATGCTGATCTTGCCGCGCGAATCGATGATGCCGCAGCGGAACATCTCGGCCACGGTGTCTATAAGGCCGCTGCCGCAGAGGCCTACGGGCTTCGTTCCCTCGGGGCCGACTATGCCCAGCGTGGGCTTGAGCGTTTCCTTATCAATGGTACAGCTTTCCACCGCGCCGTCCGTCGCGCGCATGCCGCAGCTGATGTCGCCGCCCTCAAAGGCAGGTCCCGCGGAGCAGGCACAGCTCATGAGGAAGTCGGAGTTTCCGAAAACAAGCTCGCCGTTTGTGCCAAGGTCTATGAAAAGCGTCATTTCCTCACTGTTCCACATCATGGAAGCAAGGGTACCGGCCGTAATATCACCGCCGACGTAGCTGCCGATATTGGGTGATATTACAATTTCCGCGTTGGGATTCACCGGCAGGCGAACGTCCTTTGCATATATGCCGGAAACCTCCATGAACACGGGAACATACGGCTCCATTCTGATGGACTCGGGGTCAATTCCCGCAAAGAGGTGATTCATCGTGGTGTTGCCCGCGACACATACGCGGCAGATGTCCACGGGAGCTATCTTCGCGGAGGTGCACATATTTCTGATGATCGGGTCGATCGTTTCTTCAATTACAGCCTTTTGGAGCTTGTCTATTCCGCCGGGCTTCGTAGCCTCGATAATGCGGTTGATAACGTCCGCGCCATAGCGGATCTGACCGTTTCCGGACGAGGCCTTGGCGATGATATTTCCAGTTTCAAGCTCAACGAGCGCGGCGGAAACCGTAGTTGTACCGATATCTATCGCAACGCCGTAAAGCTTATGCTCCGCGCCCGCGCTCCAGATGTCTATCAGCGTCTGCACGCCGCTGCTCTCCTCTATAAGACACTCCGCTCTGAAGTCTCCCTCGCGCAGCGCCTTCGGCATGCGGCTTATGGCAAAATGCGTAGGAATGACCGGCGTGCCGAGCTCCGCTTCCAGCGCAGTGGAAAGGCGCTCAAGGTCGGACATGGCGTCGTCAAGGCTCGGCGGGGTAAGCTCGACCGTAACGCGGCGCAGCTTTGTGCCGGTCGCGATGCCCGCGCCGAAAATCTCTTCCTTTGTCTTATTGAATATCTCGATCTCAGCGGTATCACTCAGATCGGCTATCTTCATTCTGCTGCGGTAGGCCGAAGCAATGT
>CAKTED010000080.1 GCA_934546725.1 uncultured Oscillospiraceae bacterium
AGGCGGCGCGCGGCCTTGCCCCGGAGCTGTGGGGCGGGCGCTTTGAAAGCGCGCGCGAGGCCGTGAACGCGCCTCGAGGCAGCCTTGGAGAGCGGTCGGTGCGCGAGCTTTACGGCAGGGATTTCCACGTTACGGCTTCCCGCGCGGAAAAATTCAGCGTCTGCCGCTTTGCATATTTCATGCGCTTCGGCCTGCGCGCGAAAAAGCGCGCCGCCTCCGCAATGGATGCGCCGGAGCTTGGCAGCTTTGTTCATTACGTGCTCGAGGGGACCGTGCGGCAGGTGCGCGAAATGGGCGGCTTTCACGCCGTGAGCGTGGAGGAGGCCGCAAAAGCTGCCGAGGGGCAGGTCCGGAAATATGTAAACGACGTGCTCCACGGCTTTGAGGGAAAAAGCAGCCGCTTCGTCTACCTCTTCACGCGGCTGAAGGACGGCGTTCTGCGCATTGCGCGCGACGTTGCGGAGGAATTTGCCGTCTCGGATTTTGAGCCGCTGGATTTCGAGCTGAGCTTTGAGCGCGGCGGCGACCTGCCGCCGGTGAAGATAGACTGCGGCGGCATGAGAATGTATCTCGAGGGCAAGGTGGACCGCGTGGACGGCTGGCTGCACGGCGATACGCTCTATCTCCGCGTGGCGGATTACAAGACGGGGAAAACGAGCTTTTCGCTCAGCGACGTCTGGTACGGCAAGGGCATACAGATGCTTATCTACCTTTTCGCGCTCCAGGCGGAGGGCGGAGAGCGCTACGGCCGCGATATCCGCCCGGCGGGCGTGCTCTATTCGCCCGCGCGCGACGTGCTGCTTCCGCTTCCGCGCGGCAGCAGCGACGAGGAGATAGCCGCCGCGAGAAGGAAGCTGCTGCGCCGCTCCGGCCTTGTGCTCAATGAGCCGGAGGTCCTGGAGGCCATGGAAAACGGCGATTCGCCGAGCCGCATTCCCGTGACGTTTAAAAAGGGCGAGGCCTCGGGAAGCCTCGCCAGCGCCGAACAGCTCGGCCGCCTTGCGGAATTTGTGGAAAAAACGCTTGAGGAGATGGGGCGCGAGGTGCGCGCGGGCAGCATTGCGGCGAATCCGCTGAAAAACGCCGCCGAGGACCCCTGCGCCTACTGCGAATTTGCCGCCGCATGTGATTTCCGCGACGGAGTGGATAAGGCGCGCATCAAGGCAAAGCTTTCGGACCGGGAGTTCTGGGAGCGGGTGTGACGGCTTATTGCTCCTCTGCCGTGCGAAGCCGCGAAACCTCGCCGTCAATCCAGTCATAAACGGCGGCGAGCTCTGCTCTGTAATCCTTCTCGACGGTGAAATATTTTGCGCCCGTCTGCGCGTAAACGGTGGTGAGGCGGTCGTTTTCATCCGCTATCTCCTCCGCCGTGCGCGTTTCGGGGTGGAGCCGGAGCTCGATATCGCAGCGGTGCGCAAGCAGCGCTGCGTAATTTTTTGTGACGTAATCGCGCGAGAGAATGAGCCCGAAGGATATTATGGAGCCGAGATATTCCTCCCCGAGCGCGGCGATCTTGTCCGGCGGCAGGTAGCAGCCCTCGATTATGAGATTCTGCCGGTTTTCCACGGCGGTCATGATAATGCCGCGAACGATCGGCCACAGCCGCGCGGATATGACGAAGTCGTTGCTCTCCGGCGTGAAGCCGCAGGCCGCGCCGGAGCGGCAGAGCCCCATTTTGAGGTGGTCGAGCGAAAGATATGGAAAGCCGTATTTTTCGAGAAGGCGCTGGGCCATGAGCGTTTTTCCGGCGCAGCCCGCGCCGCCGATGAGGATTATCATTGTCCATTTCTCCCTGTTGATGTAAAGTTCATGCTCGGGTGCTATGGTCACGGTGGGGTGATGCGCTTTCGCGTCCACGGATGGGCGTGAGCCCCTGACCGGGGGATCCCCGCTGCGCGAGGATGACGGTGGAGAGGGCGAGTATCCCGCGTCCACGATGACGTAACTTTCTGCCCCTCCTTGTGGGATTCCACGGCCACTGGCGTGGCCTCTGAATGACGGAGACTTTGAGGTCTGCGCGTCCACTGTTGGGGTGCCATGCCCCTGCGTAGGGGATCCCCGCTGCGCGAGGATGACGGCGGGGCGGTGACCCTCGCGCGTCCACGGCGACGTAGCACCACATGATTATATATGATACCTCACGGGGAATACAAGCCCCGGGAGGATGAAATTAGCAGTATCGGACCGCCGAAAGCGGTTGAAAAGATGTTCGATATTGTGTATAATGATAAGAACCGATTCTGCCCGCGCATGGTGCGGCGGCAGAAAGGAAGGGTTGATCATATGAGCTTTAAGGTTGGCATTGATATAGGCTCCACGACGGTCAAGGTCGTGGTGCTGGGCGAAAAAGACGAGCTGCTTTTCCACAGCTACGAGCGCCACTTCTCGAGGGTGCGCGAAAAGGCGGCGGAGCAGCTGCGGCGCGTATCCGATATTCTTGAAGGGAAGACCGTTCGTGTCGTCATAACAGGCTCGGCGGGCCTGGGCGTTGCCCGGGCGGGCGACATCAGCTTCGTTCAGGAGGTTTACGCTACCGCCGCCGCCGTGAACGAATATATCCCGGACGCGGACGCCGTCATTGAGCTTGGCGGCGAGGACGCAAAGATAATATTCTTCAGAGGCAGCCTCGAGGAGCGCATGAACGGCTCCTGCGCGGGCGGCACCGGCGCGTTCATCGACCAGATGGCGACGCTTCTGAACGTTACCGTGCCGAAGCTGGACGAGCTTTCGCTCCGGCATGAGAAGATATATCCGATAGCGTCGCGCTGCGGCGTTTTCGCAAAGTCCGATATTCAGCCCATCCTGAATCAGGGCGGGCGCAAGGAGGACGTTGCCGCGTCCATATTCCAGGCGGTGGTGGATCAGACCGTCGCGGGGCTTACGCAGGGGCGCGAGCTGACGGGAAAGATAGTTTTCCTCGGCGGCCCGCTGCACTTTCTGAAGGGGCTGCGCGAGCGCTTCGTTGAAACGCTCAGGCTGGATGACAGCTCCGCCGTTTTTCCGGAAAACGCCGAGTGCTTCGCGGCGCTGGGCGCGGCGCTCTGCGCGCGCGATTATCCGGAGATGAGCTGTTCCGAGCTTATGGACAGGCTCGAAAGATCCACTGTGCAGACGGGGCTTACGAACACCATGCCGCCGCTGTTCAAAAATCAGGCGGAGTATGACGAGTTCCGCGCGCGCCACGCGAAGGCAACGCCGGACCTTGTGGATATCGCCGGATATTCGGGCGGGGCATACCTTGGCATCGACGCGGGCAGCACAACGACGAAGATGGTGCTCGCGACGGCGGACGGCGGCATACTTTACAGCTACTACGGCTCCAACCAGGGCAATCCCGTTACCATCGTCCTGGCAGAGCTCAAAAAAATATACGCCCTCTGCGGCGACAGGATAAAAATACTGGGCTCCGCCGTTACGGGCTACGGCGAGGAGCTTATCAGAAACGCGTTCTCCGTCGATCTCGGCCTTGTGGAGACCGTGGCGCATTACCGCGCGGCGAAGCACTTTGACCCGGCCGTGGACTTTATCATAGACATCGGCGGGCAGGACATGAAGTGCTTCAAGATCAGAAACGGCGCGGTGGACAGCATCATGCTCAACGAGGCCTGCTCCTCCGGCTGCGGCAGCTTTATCGAGTCCTTCGCAAAGGCGCTGGGGTACAATATTCAGGATTTCGCCGCGCTCGGCCTGCTGGATCAGCACCCGGTGAATCTCGGCTCGCGCTGCACGGTTTTCATGAACTCCTCCGTAAAGCAGGCGCAGAAGGAGGGCGCGAGCGTTGAGGATATCTCCGCGGGACTTTCCGTTTCCGTCGTGAAAAACGCGATATACAAGGTTATCCGCGCCTCCTCGCCGGACGATCTGGGCAAAAACATAGTCGTTCAGGGCGGAACGTTCCTTAACGACGCCGTTCTGCGCGGCTTTGAGCTGGAGATAGGGCGCAACGTTACCCGTCCGACCATCGCGGGCCTGATGGGAGCCTATGGCGCGGCGCTTTATGCCGCCGACGCGAAGCCGGAGAAGCCGGGGCTTCTCTCCGCCAAAGCGCTCGAGCACTTTGAGCATAAGGCGAAGCCCACGACCTGTAACGGCTGCACGAACCATTGCAGCCTCACGATAAACACCTTTGACGGCGGCCGCCGCTTCATTTCCGGCAACCGATGCAGCAAGCCGCTGGGCAAGGCGGCGCAGGATCTGCCGAACCTTTACAAATACAAGCTCGAGCGGCTCAGAGCCATGCAGGGCAGGGGCGAGGGTGACGGCTCGCGCGGACGCATCGGCATCCCCTTCGGCCTGAACTTTTACGAGAACCTGCCGCTCTGGTACACGATATTCACCAGGCTGAACTTCGAGGTCGTGCTCTCGCCGGTCTCCGACAGGGGGACCTACAAGCGCGGACAGCGCAGCATCCCGTCCGATACCGTCTGCTACCCGGCAAAGCTCATGCACGGCCACATCGAGGCGCTGCTGGACGCGGGAGTGGACGCGATATTCTACCCCTGCATGTCATATAATTTCGACGAGGGCAAGGGAGATAACAACTATAACTGTCCCGTCGTGGCGTATTACCCGGAGCTTATCGGCGCGAATGTGCCGCGCCTGAAGGGCTTCCGTTACCTTGACCCCTACGTTGGCCTGCACCGGCCGAAGGACTTCAAAAAGCATTTTGCAAAATTCATGAAGGACGAGTTCGGCGTGCCCGAAAGGGAGACCGACGCCGCGATAGACGCGGGCTACGCGGCCTATCACGCGTATAAGGACGACGTGAACGCCAGGGGGCGCGAATACATCGATTTTGCGCGCAGAAACGGCAAAACGATCATCGTCCTCGCCGGACGGCCCTACCACGTCGACCCCGAGATAAACCACGGCATAGACGAGCTGATAACCTCTCTCGGCCTTGTGCTCATAAGCGAGGACTGCGTCTGCGGAAGCGTGGATAAGCAGAGCCGCAGGATCCTGAACCAGTGGACGTATCAGGCGCGCATGTACGACGCCGCGCGCTACGTCTGCACGCAGCCGGACATGCAGCTCGTGCAGCTCATCTCCTTCGGCTGCGGAACGGACGCCATCACCTCCGACGAGATGCGCGACATCCTCGAGGGCGGCGGCAAGCTCTATACGCCCATCAAGATAGATGATATCAATAACCTCGGCGCGGTGCGCATAAGGCTCAGGAGCCTCGTTGCGGCAGTGAACGAAATGTCGAAGAAGTAAGGGAGGCAGCAGAAATGGCAAAGCTTGAATACGATAAAAACGGCCGCCTGCTTTTTACGAAGGAGATGAAGAAGGAGTATACGCTCCTCATCCCGCAGATGCTGCCGATACACTTCGGCATGATGCGCATGTGCCTGCAGATGCACGGCTACAACTGCGTTACGCTTGACAATATGGATCAGCGCGCCATTGCGGAGCTGGGCCTGAAGTACGTTCATAACGATACCTGCTACCCCGCGCTGCTCGTCATCGGCCAGCTGATAGACGCCATAAACAGCGGAAAGTACGATAAGGACAAGGTCGGCCTCTTCATAACCCAGACGGGCGGCGGCTGCCGCGCCTCGAACTACATCCACCTGCTGCGCAAGGCACTGAAGAAGGCGGGGCTCGAGCAGGTGCCCGTCATATCCATAAACCTCTCGGGCCTGGAGAAGAACCCCGGCTTTTCCCTCACGCTGCCGCTCATCCTCCAGCTCATATTCAGCATCGTTTACGGCGACATAATAATGCTGCTCGCAAACCAGTGCCGCCCCTATGAGGTACATAAGGGCGAGACGGACGCGCTCGTGCAGAGCTGGGAGGACAGGCTCGTAAACGAGTTTCAGAAAACCAGCAAATTCACGATGAAGAACCTCAGGCGCAACTTTGACCTCATCTGCGCGGACTTTGCCAGGATCGAGCGCGTAAGGACGGAGAAGCCGCGCGTGGGCGTAGTCGGCGAAATTTATGTAAAATATTCGCCGCTGGGCAATAATAACCTCGAGCAGTTCCTGCTTGACGAGGGCGCGGAGCCGGTCGTTCCCGGCCTTGTGGACTTCGTCATCTTCAAGATATATAACCGCGACGTGGATGTGGACATTTACGGCGGCAGCAGGCTGAAGCAGACCGTCGTGCGCATGCTCCAGCGATATGTGGAAAAGTGCCAGCAGGCGATGATAGACGCCGTGAAAAAGCACCCCGAGTTTCGCGCGCCGTCGCCGTTTTCGCATCTCAAGCGCATGGCGGCGGAATATCTCGGCGCGGGCAACAAGATGGGCGAGGGCTGGCTGCTCACGGCCGAAATGCTCGAGCTTATCGAGGATGGGACGAACAACATCGTCTGCACGCAGCCCTTTGGCTGCCTGCCGAACCACATCGTCGGCAAGGGCATGATCCGCCGCATAAAGGACGATCATCCGCAGTCCAACATCGTTGCCATAGACTATGATCCCGGCGCGACGCGCATAAATCAGGAAAACCGCATTAAGCTCATGCTCGCGAACGCCGGACGCATGGATGCCGCCGCAAGGGCGGAGAAGGAGAAAAATACGGAGAAGGAAAGGGAACATGTCAACGCCTGAAACGCCGCGCCTTGTCCTCCGGCAGGCCGTGCGCGCCGATCTTGACGCGTTTCAGACCTGGGCGGCGGACGCGGAAAACGTAAAATACATGTCCTGGGGGCCAAACAGCCGCGAGGATACCTGGAGCTTCCTTACGGAATGCGAGAGCGCCATGAGCGCGAGCCCCAGGATGAAGTACGACTTCGGGGCCGTCCTGCGCGAAACGGGACGCGTTATCGGCTCCTGTGGAATTTATCTTGACGACGCCAGAACCGCCATGCTCGGCTGGATACTTCACAGGGACTTTCACGGCATGGGACTGGGAACGGAAATTTCCCGCGCGCTCGTAAAATTCGGCTTCGAGGAGCTGGGGCTGCACCGGATGTATGCCGACTGCTATGCGGAAAACCGGGCCTCGTCGCGTATAATGGAAAAGGCCGGCATGCGCCATGAGGGCAGATGCGGGAAAAGCACTCGTCTGAGAAATTCCACGCCGGACTACGGGCGCGT
>CAKTED010000081.1 GCA_934546725.1 uncultured Oscillospiraceae bacterium
CCGTTCTGCTGGGTCCGCCACTGCTGGGTATAGATGCCGATGGTGGGCAGCAGCGGGGTAAAGAAGAAGGCAAAGAGATAGATCACCATCCCCGCGATACTGCCCCAAAGGAGCTTCCGCCCCAGGCGCTGGCGGCCCTTGGGATGGTAGACGATGTGGGCCAGCAGCAGGAGAAGGAGGTAGCCAACCAGAACCGCCAGGGCGATCCAGATCTGCGCGTCCGGTGTGTAGTCATAGCTCCTCGCCACCACGGCGGCGGTATCCAGAGTCAGCAGGTCACAGGGAAAGATGATCCGCCCCCGGAAGGACAGTACATAGTGGTTGGCAAGGCCGAAGAGAAAGCACACCACGGCGCTGACGCCCCCGGCCAGCACCTTTCGGCCCAGGATCATCCGAAAGAGCCAGAAGATGAGATAGTACCAGATGAGGTTCAGGATATCCTGCTCCGTGCTGTGGGCGGTGAAGGGGTTGTTGTTATTCAGCACCTCCACCATGATGTAGGCCAGCCAGGGTCCCAGCAGGAAGGCCGCCCTGGCGGCGGTGACCCGCTGACGGATCCATTGGGGCAGATGGAAGTGCCGCTTTGGCTTCTCCGGGACTTCCGGGCTGGGGGCCGCGCCGGTCTCCGGCACAGCGGGACTGATATGGGTGACTTCCGACTCCGGCAGGGAGGTCTCCTCCGCCGGGGAAGTGAAAATGGGCTGGGTGTCCATGGGAATTGCCTCTTTTCGCAAGTTTTCGATGGCCGTCGCTCGGCATTCCCGTAGTGTAGCAGAAACGATCCCGAAAATCTATACCAAATTGTGAACTCCGAGAGGAAGATGCTGCCGTCATTTTTGCGGAATTTCCTTGCGCTGGAAGGGAACGGATGCTATGCTGAGAGGAGAACGAGAGGAGGGACGCCCATGCAGCCCTACGAACCCATCCGATTCCCGGATTTTATTGAGACCAAGTATCAAGGCAAGGCCCCCCGGATGGGGCACTACTGTGAACTCACGACAAAGGAGACCCGGACTTATTTTGCCTGGTTCCAGGAGATCATGCCTCGGCGCATTGAGTATTTGCTGAATTATTGTTCTGCTGAGATGGGGGTTTCGGTCAACGAACTCCGGGCCTTTCCGGACGGGTTCTTTCCTCTCTGGAAATGGTTTCGTATCCATCAGACCATGCGCCGCACTACCCCAGAGGAGATCGTTGACATGGAGAAAGGGTATGGCATCCTAGGGAAGAATTGGGTTCTGAAAGAGGTTTTGGACGAGCCTACGGAGCGCCTCCATTTTGATATCGGCATGTTTTTCGGAGATCAGTTTGTAAAGCATTATCCGACGGAACTGAGTTGGTCGTATTATTTAACGCCAAAGAGAGATATTTTTGTGAAGGCTCCCGTTATTATCGGCTTTGGCAAGTACCAGAAAAAGGACGGAACGATTGGGTCGAATGTCGCAGAACCCGTTCACCTTGTCGGCAGTGAGTCAAGATTGATCTTCCAGAATAAAATGTCTGATGATAGTTTGCTGGTGTTAGGAAAGGTCTTAATGGATAAGGTTTATGATTTTGACACCAAGGCCATCATCCCGCCCCTGGAGTTCTAAAACAGGAAAGACGCAAAACCGCCGGCTCCGGGGAGGCACCCGGGGCCGGCGGTTTTATCCCATGGCTGTGGCTGGCAGCGAAGCGGGAGGTTTACTTGTGCAGCAGGGGAGAGAGGGGCTTGTAGATGAGGAAGCAGAGGGCCACGTCGATCATGCCCTTGCAGAAGGTGAAGGGCACGTTGAAGATCAGCAGGCACTTCCACAGGCTGTCCGCCGCGGGCAGGATGGCCTGGTACATCCCCACGATGGCCTCGAGAGGCATCTGATAGAGCACCACATAGGCGGGATAGACCACAAAGTAGTTCAGGGGCAGGGAAACCACGGCCATCAGCGCAGCGCCCGCGATAGAGCCCACAAGGGCGCCCTTCCGGGACTTGTGGCTGCGGAAGCGCTGATAGATGAAGCCCGCCGTGAAGGAGAACACGGCCCCGGAGATAAAGTTGAACATCTCGCCCACGTAGGCGGAGGAGGTGCCGTGGATCAGGGCGAAGAGCAGGTTTTTGAAGAAGGTCACGGCCACGCCGTAGACCGGTCCCAGGGAAAATGCGGCCAGCAGCTCCGGCAGGTCGGAGATATCCATCTTCACGAAGGAGGGGATCAGCGCCGGGATGGGGAACTCGATGAACATCAGCAGGAAGGCGACGGCGCTGAGCATGGCGGTGACGGTGAGTTTGTGGGTCTTTTTTGCGGCAGACATAAAAAATACGCTCCTTTTCCGGTTTTTGAACACCCTGGATCCTTTGACTTCTCCAAGGTGAAAACCGCAAAGGAGCGCGCCCAAAAGGCGCGCGGCTTCGCCGCGCCTCATCTTCTTCCATCCAGACTGTGACTGTCGGTCCCGTAGTTGCAACGGGTCAGCTGACGCTCCCGAGGGAGCCGCTCGCGGACTATACCGCCGGTGGGGAATTTCGCCCCGCCCTGAAGACAAAGATTCAGTTTTGTCCTGAGACGCAGTATACACTACCTTCCGCCAAAATGCAAGCGGAAATTTCCTTCACCAAACTCTTTACAAGGAAGAACGGATGTTCTATAATGAAAATGAGTTTTTTGAGGAAGGGGGGCCTTGCCGTGCGGGGAAGACCCAGCAGCTGCGCCTTCACCGGCCACCGGCCCGCCAAGCTCCCCTGGGGCTACCGGGAGGAGGACCCCCGCTGCCTTGCCCTGAAGCGCCGGATCCGGGACGCGGTGGAGAGCGCCTATGAGGAGGGCTACTGTCACTTCCTCTGCGGTATGGCCCAGGGCTGCGACCTCTATTTCTGCGAGATCGTCCTGGCCCTCCGGGCGAAGCACCCGGAGGTCACGCTGGAGGCGGCGGTGCCCTGTCCCACCCAGGCGGACGACTGGCCGGAGGCGGAGCGCCAGCGCTACCGCCAGCTTTTGGCCGCCTGTGACTACGAGACCCTGGTCTCCGCCCACTACACACCGGACTGCATGCAGCGCCGCAACCGGTATCTCGTGGACCACGCCGCCCTCCTTATCGCCGCCTACGACGGCACCCTTGGCGGCACCCAGTACACTGTTCAATACGCCATGCGTCGTGGTGTCGAGATCGTAGACCTCCCCATCCTCCTGCCGGAGGAAGCGCGGTAGACCGCACGAAAAGCAATGCGAAACCAGCCCAGCCTCGAAAGGGGCTGGGCTGGTTTTTCATCAAAGATCGAGAGTCTTATCGTTTATCCCCCGGCTTGCAGAGCAGCGCCATCAGGATGCCCAGCGTCACCGCTGCCGTGATGCCCGCCGCCGTGCCGCTGAGTCCGCCGGTGAGGACACCCAGCCAGCCCTTCTCCGCCACGGCCTTCTCCACGCCCTTGGCGAGAGAATGGCCGAAGCCCGTCAGGGGCACCGTAGCCCCGGCCCCGCCCCAGTCCGCAAGGGGCTGATAGAGCCCCACGGCGCTGAGGAAGACCCCCGCCACCACGTAGCCCGTCAGGATGCGGGCCGGGGTCAGCTGGGTGCGGTCGATGAGCACCTGCCCGATGAGGCAGAGGAGCCCGCCGCAGAGGAATGCCTTCAGATATTCCATGGTATCTCCTTTCTCCTCAGCGCCGGGCCGAGAGGCACACAGCGTGGCAGATGCCGGGGATGGACTCCCCCTGAAAGCTGGAGGTGGGGGAGAGCAGTGCCCCGGTGGGGGCGAAGAGCACCTTCCGCCACTTCCCCTCCCGGAGCCCCGGCAGGACATAGCCGTTCAGCACCGCCGCCGAGCAGCCGCAGCCGCTGCCTCCCGCATGCATGTCCTGTCCCTCCCGGTCATAGAGCAGGAGGCCGCAGTCCTGGTAGTTCCCGGCGAGGTCCAACCCGTCCCGCCGGAAGAAGTCCAGCACGATGCTGTGGCCCAGGGCTCCCAGGTCCCCGGTGAGGATCAGGTCATAGTCCCGGGGGCCGGTCTTCGTTTCCCGGAAGAAGGCGGAGAGGGTGTCGTAGGCGGCGGGCGCCATAGCGGCGCCCATATTGTTGGGATCGGTGATGCCCTTGTCCACGATCTTCCCGGTGGTGATGTGGGTCAGGTAGGGCCCCGGCCCCTCCGCACCCAGGATGGTGCAGCCTGCCGCCGTGGCGGTCCACTGGGCCGTGGGAGTCCGCTGGTTTCCGTAGGGCATGGGCATCCGGTACTGCCGCTCCGCCGTGCAGAAGTGGGAGGAGGTCATGGCGGCGGCCATGGCGGCAAAGCCCCCGTCGATGAGCATGGCGGCGAGGCTCAGCCCCTCCCCCATGGTGGAGCAGGCTCCGTAAAGGCCAAAGAAAGGGATCTCCGCCTCCCGCAGGCCGAAAGCGCTGCCGATGCACTGGTTCAGAAGGTCTCCGGCGCAGACGTAGTTCAGCTGGCCGGCGGTGAGGCCGCCCCTCTCCAGGGCCTTGTTCAAGGCCTTCTTCTGCATGGCGGACTCCGCCTTTTCCCAGGTCTTCTCCCCAAAGAAGGAGTCCTCGTCCAGAAGATCAAAGCAGCTCCCCAGGGGCCCCTGCTTCTCGAATTTCCCGCCCACGCAGGCGTAGGACAGCACGCTGGGCGGGTCACGGAGCGCCACGGTCTGGGCGCCCATCCGCTGAGTTGACATCATGCGCTACCTCCGATTCCGGTTTTTTGTATCCTGCCCCAAAATTTCGGAAATATCCCCGGGGCGGGCACTGGACGAAGAGCTTTGGCTGTGCTATAATTCCAACTTAACGCATACAACGTCCCGGGGGCTCTTTCCCCGGGATACGAAGGAGAGGGTATCATGGAGGAAATGAGAACATTCGGCTATCTCTGCCCTAAGTGCGGTAAGCCCGTGCGCAAGAGCCGCAGCGTCTTCGCCCTGGAGGCCTCCAATGCGGAGGTAGAGTGTGACTGCGGCGGCTCTGCCCTGCGGGTGACCTTCGACGGGGAGAAGTACCGCCTCACAGTGCCCTGCGGTCTCTGCGGCGCCACCCATGAGGCCGTCTGCCGTCCGGAGCAGCTGACGGAGGGGCCTGGCCTGGCCCTGGCCTGCGCCGAGAGCAAGCAGTTCTCCTGCTTCATCGGACCGGAGGAGACGGTGCGGCGGCATCTGGAGGAGCTGGAACTCCTGGCCGCCAAGGAGAAGCAGCGGGAAGGGGAGGAGACCCCTGAGGCCTTCGCCGATAACGTCATCATGTATGAGGTCCTCTCCGAGCTGAAGGATATCGCCTCCCGTCCTCAGGGCATCACCTGCGGCTGCGGGTCCGAGGAGTATGGTATGGAGATCCGCCGCAGCGCTGTGGACCTCATCTGCCGCCGGTGTGGGGCCAAGCTTCGGCTCCCGGCGGCCACGGACCGGGACCTGGACGATCTCTGCTGCCACTGGAAGCTGCGTATCCCCGGAAAGAAAGACTGACAGAAGATGATCCCGGCGGCGGAAGGCTGCTGGTATATCTGTAAAGGAGAAATCCTTGCAGCCTTTGGATTTTTGACGCCTTATGGCGAGTGACATCCCGCTGGATTCCCCTCCGGCAGGGAAGAAATGAGGAAAGTCTATGCTGACATTTCTGGCCCGATGTTTTATCCCGGATCGGGAGAATACCGCCTCTCCCGCTGTCCGCAAAGCCTACGGCGTTCTCTGCGGGGCGGTTGGCATCGCTCTAAACCTGCTGCTCTTCGCCGGAAAGTTCCTGGCGGGGCGGCTCTCCGGTTCTATCGCCATCACAGCGGACGCCTTCAACAACCTCTCGGACGCCGGTTCCTCCGTGGTGACTCTGCTGGGCTTCCACCTGGCGGGGCAGAAGCCGGACATCCACCACCCCTTCGGCCACGGGCGGATGGAGTATATCTCCGGCCTCGCTGTCTCAGCACTGATCCTGCTGATGGGCGTGGAGCTGGGGAAGGAATCCCTCGGCAAGATCCTCCACCCGGAGGACGTCACCGGCGGTCCCCTGGTCCTCGCCATTCTGGCGGTGTCCATCGCCGTGAAGCTCTACATGATGGCTTATAACCGAACGATCGGGAAAAAACTGAACGCCCCGGCCCTGCTGGCGGCGGCCGCGGACTCCCTCAGTGACAGCGTGGCCACCACGGCGGTGCTGCTGGCGACCATCCTGGGCCAGATCTTTGGCTGGCGCGTCGACGGTTGGGCGGGCCTTGCCGTGGCGGGGTTCATCCTCTATGCCGGTATCGGTGCGGCCAGGGATACCATCAGCCCCCTTCTCGGCAATCCCCCTACGCCGGAGTTCGTGGAGGAGATCCGGAGCTTGGTGATGGCCCATCCGGAGGTCCTGGGCATCCATGACCTGGTGGTCCATGATTACGGTCCCGGCCGCCGGATGATCTCCCTCCATGCGGAGGTCCCGGCCTCCGGTGACCTGCTGGATCTTCACGATGTCATTGACAGTGCGGAGCAGGAGCTCCGGCGCCAGCTTGGCTGCGAGGCGGTGATCCACATGGACCCGGTGGTGACGGACGACGGCGTCACCGCTGAGACCCGGGAGAAGGTCGCCACCTTGGTCCATTGCATCGATGACACCATCTCCATCCACGATTTCCGCATGGTGCCCGGGCCCACCCACACCAATGTCATCTTCGACGCCGTGGTGCCCTATGGCTTCCGCCTGACGGATCAGGAGGTGGCGGAGAAGATCCGCACCGCCGTCCGCACCCTGGACGGCAATTACTACGCCATCGTGAATGTGGAGCACTCGTATACGTAAAGCGGAGATCCCGCCGTGACACGAAGACCGGCCCAGCCTTTCTAAGGCTGGGCCGGTTCTGTATGCGAGATCATGTTACTCCCACTTCTCCCAGACCTCCGGCCGGTAGCCCACTGTGGCTTCCTTGCCGTTGCGGACGATGGGGGCCCGGAAGAGCTCCGGATGCTCCAGGAGCTTCTCCTCCCGGGCGGCGGGGGTGATGTAGGCCATGTAGAGCTCCTCATAGGCCCGGCACTTGGTGTCCACCAGCTCCTCAAAGGGCACGCAGCGGCGGACGGCCTGATACTCCCGGGGGGAGAGGCCCTT
>CAKTED010000082.1 GCA_934546725.1 uncultured Oscillospiraceae bacterium
CGATATGTCCGCGTGGCCGAGCATTTCCTGTATGGAGCCGAGATCAGCGCCGTTTTCCAGCAGGTGCGCCGCAAAGGAATGGCGCAGCGTATGCGGAGTGATGTCCTTTTCTATCCCGGCCTTCTTCTGGTAGGCCTTGACTATTTTCCAGAAGCCCTGGCGCGACATGCGCTCGCCGTTCATATTGACGAACAGCGCCTCCTCGTCCTCGTCCGCCACCATGCTCATGCGTACCTTTTTCATATATTCCTCCACGGCCTTCACGGCCATGGAATACATGGGGATTATACGCTCCCTGTCCTTTCCCCGGCAGCGAACGATGCCGACGGAAAGGTTTATGTCGCCGGTATCAAGCGCTATAAGCTCGCTCACCCTCATTCCGGTGGCATAAAGCAGCTCGAGCATGGCCCTGTCCCTTATGCCCTTCACGTCGCAGGGGTCCGGCTGCTCAAGAAAAAGCTCGACCTCGCGGCTTGAAAGTATCTCCGGCAGCTTTCGCGGCCTGCGCTGTACGGCAATGCCCTTTACGGGGTTCATGCGTATTTTGCCCGTGCAGAGGAGGTATTCATAAAAGCATTTGAGCGACGCGGCCGTTCTTGAGATCGTCGCGTCCGACTTTCCCTCAAGTTTGAGCGCATGTATGTATTCGGCAATATCCCCGCTGTCTGCCTCTGTGGGGTCCCTGTCCGCTCCCGGGTCACTGCCGTAATCGAAAAAGCGTTCAACGTCGCGGAGATAGGAAAGCAGGGTATTTTCGGATACCTTTTTTGTGTTTTTCAGGTACAGCGCAAAGTCGTTTATCGTCTTATTATCGCCCGTCTGCCCTCTCCTCCCCTCCGAGCTTTATTTCGCAGCCGTCTGAGCGGCCGCAAGCGCAAACGATGCGGCAGCGCAGATAAGCGCCGCCTTTAAAAAAATCAGGAAAACCCCCGGCTCCGGACGAATGCCGAACACGACGGTTTTAAACGCCGCAGAGGCCGATCTCAGCGCCGTGGTACAAAGCAGCATGAAAAACGGCAGAGACGAGACCGTAAACCAGCCCGCAAGCGAAAACGCCTCCGTCCAGCCCACGGTACAGGCGAGCGCCGTCATTACAAAGCCCGCCGCAAAGCCGTATGCGAAAATCAGCGGCGGCAGCAGCAGAAAGCCCAGGCATGAACTCCCGCAGATAAATATCGCGGCGGCCACAAGCAGATTCGCAAATGCGCAGCTCCAGAAGCCCGCCGCCTCCCGCGCGCCGATCCCATCCGCTATCAGCGCGCCGTCTGCACACGAGCCGGAAACACAGCCCGCGGCCGCGCCTCCAAGCACAATGGCGGTACACAGCGCAAACGCGGCGTAAAGCCCTCTGTTCTCCTGCGCTATCCCGCGCATTGCAAGGCGCTTCATGATCCATCAGCTCCCTTACCGTATCTTCAGTAAAGGATACGCGGACATGCACCGGATATGCCTGTCTCAACCGGATACGGCCCAATAGACGGCGAATAAAAATATATTACAGTTTCGCCCTTTTCGCAAGGATAATAGCTAAATATATTTATTTTTGTCTATTTTGACGTGATATTATGTAAACAAGATTATGTCAACCTGATTTTTCGTCAAATTAAAACCGCCCTTATCAGGCGGCAAATTCGCAAGATATGGTTTGATTTTTTCTCTCTGCCACAACATTTCGGTATTGCGGCTCAATGGTTATGTAAACCCGGCCTTCAGCGCGCATTTCTCACCTTCGGATGCCTGTGCGCCCCGCTCTTCCTGCCCGCCGAAAGCAGGCCCGCCAGCACGGCTCCCGCTCCGGCAGCCGCGGCTATCCGCCAGTCAGGAGCGGCGCCCTGAGCTTCAAACAGTCTCCCTGCCATGAAGTTCACCGTCATCAGCGCGGCTCCAACGCCAAGGGCGACCGGGAGCTTCAGCCCCGGCGAGCTCAGCGCCCCGAGAAGTCCGCCGCCTGCCGCGCATACGAACGCGCAGACCATCGCTGCGACCGGCATGCTTTTTTCGCTCAACGTGCCTCCAAGCGTAATTGCCGCAAGTATCGCCGCAATCACAAGCTCTGCCGCGACGGCTGTGACCGCGCCGAAAATAAGCGCCCTGAGAACGCTCTTTTCCGCCCTTCTGCCTGCCTTTTTCATGAAAACACCTCCTGAGAACAAGATATGGTCTGTACGGTATCTTATTCCTCAGGAGGCGTATGATTCATCTGGCCGGGAAACTTATTTCTGCGCGGTATCCTTGCCGGTGGTGGAAATGGCCCACTTTGTTACCTGAATGCGGACACGATCCTCGCCGGTCTCGAAGGTGATAAGGTCGTCCTTGATGCTGACGATCTTGCCGACCATACCGCCGATGGTAGTTATCTCATCTCCGACAGCGAGCTGATCTCTCATTGTCTGAAGCTTTTTCTTCTTCTTGTTCTCGGGTCTGATAAGGAAGAAATAAAAAACCACGATAAGGACAACAAACATCAAAATGTATGAAATGTTTTCCAAATGTCTGACCTCCGTTTTTTCTTTTGAAAATGTCAGAGTTTATTATATACGCAGCTTTCGGAAATAGCAAGTTATTTTTGCAGATATCTCGAATAAAAATCCGCCCTGAATTTTTCAAACTCGCCCTTCTCTATCGCGGCGCGTATTTTTTCCATGAGCTTATTATAAAAATAGAGATTGTGCATCGCTCCGTGACGCATGCCGAGCAGCTCGCCCGAGGCGAAATGATGGCGCAGATACGCTCTCGAATAGCGGCGGCATACCGGGCAGTCGCAATCCGGATCGATGGGCGATTCGTCATATTTATACTTTTCGTTTTTGATGTTCACAACGCCGGACCATGTGAAAAGCTTGCCGTGGCGGCCGTTTCTGGACGGCATTACGCAGTCGAAGAAATCAACGCCGCGCCGCACTCCCTCGATGATATTCTCCGGAGTGCCCACACCCATAAGGTAGCGCGGCTTATCGGCGGGCATCACGGGATGCAGCGCCTCGATGATCTCGTACATCTCGTCCGCCGTTTCGCCGACGGCAAGGCCGCCTATGGCGTAGCCCGGCAGCTCAAGCTCCGCTATCTGCTTCATGTGGTTCACGCGCAGGTCCCTGAATATTCCGCCCTGGTTTATTCCGAACAGCACCTGGCCGGGGTTTACGGCGTTATCCATGGAATTGAGCCTTGCAAGCTCGGCCTTGCAGCGGACGAGCCAGCGGTACGTTCTGTCACAGCTCGCGCGGAAGTATTCATAAGACGAAGGGATCTCCACGCATTCATCAAAGGCCATGGCAACGTCGGAGCCGAGCGCGGACTGTATCGCCATGCTCTCCTCCGGCCCCATGAATATCTTCCGTCCATCAAGATATGACTTGAAGGTGACGCCCTCTTCCTTTATATTCTTCGTCTCGGCAAGGGAATAGACCTGGAAGCCGCCGCTGTCGGTAAGTATGGGCCTGTGCCAGTCCATGAATTTATGCAGACCGCCGCACGAGCGTATGACCTCCGGTCCCGGCCTGAGGCTGAGGTGATAGGTGTTTGAAAGCTCGATCTGGCAGCCGAGCTGCTCAAGATCTCCCGCCGAGAGACCTCCCTTTATCGCCGCCTGCGTTCCAACGTTCATGAATACGGGCGTCTGTGCCGTTCCGTGAGGGCAGGTAAATTCTCCCCTCCGCGCGCAGCCGTCCGTCGTGATTACCTTAAAAGACATGATTATACAAACTTTTCCTTCCCTGTTTCTGTTTTATTCATCGTCAAGCCTTCGCAGACCGGCAACCTCGGATACGGGCAGTGAGAAGCATATGGCTCCCGCCTTTGTATTCGTGCCCGCGTCACGGCTTATGGCCTGCATTATGGCGGATTTCTCCCGCGCTCCGGCGACTATGTAAACAACGTCCTTTTCGTGAGCGAGCGATACGCCGAGGAACTTTTCGCTCCTGTTCACGCCCGTGCCCTTGGCGTGCAGAACGGTCCCGCCGCCGGCTCCCGCGGAGCGCGCGGCATCCATGACCGCGTCAGAGTATCCCTCGTTCAGAATAACGACTATCAGCTCATGGGCAAAGCTCATCTCGGGTCCCGCGCCCTCAGGAGTCTTTCCGTTTGTCAGATACGCCAAGGTCTTTCCTCCTCCTATGCTTTTTACCGGAACGGACATCATGATTCCGTTGCCGGGAATATCAATGAAAAGCTTTCTCTTCGCCGCTTTGAAAAGCGCCTTTGCGGACGCCGCGTCCGTCATGGCGCATATCACGGCCTTTTCCGTATTTTCAAGCCCGTACATTGAAAGGTGCTCCGTCGTGGCCGTGCCCTTTCCGAGCATTGTGAGCACAATTGCCGGCTCCACGCTCTGGTATACATCCAGCATATCCTGCGCTCTTACACGGTCGGTAATGCTGATAACATAATAAAGCTCCATTCAGTCCACCTCCCAGAGCTCGATGATCTCGTCGTCGCCATACACGGTGGCAATATCCTTCTGCGTGACCCTGCGGGACTTCACGACATATATCGCGCCCATTATCTGCACGGTTATGAGAGGCATCATCGCCACAAGCGCCACGATGCCGAAGGCGTCCGTCATGATGTTCCCGCCGAGCGCGGTGCTCGCGCCCATGGCAAACGGCAGCATGAACGTCGCCGTAAGAGGGCCGGACGCAACTCCGCCGGAGTCGAACGCTATGGCCGTGAAGGTCTGCGGAACGAAAAGCGACAGTGCAAGCGCAAGTATGTAGCCCGGCGCCATAAACCAGAGGATCGGTATTCCAGTAATGACGCGCACCATGGCAAGCCCCATCGCCGCCGAGACCGCTATTGAAAGGCTCAGGCCCATCGCTCTTTCCGATATCGCTCCGGAGCTCAGCTCCTCCACCTGCTTGTTGAGCACATGGACGGCCGGCTCCGCGTTTATGATGAACCAGCCCATCAGCATTGCCAGCGGGATGAGCAGATATTTGAATCCGCTCTCCGCTATCGAGCCGCCGAGAAGATAGCCGAGCGACGAAAAGCCCACGTTCACGCCCGTAAGGAAGAGCACAAGGCCGACATATGTATAGCCTATGCCTATGATTATCCTGAGAAACGGCATTTTTCTCAGTCTGAGCGAAACGACCTGAAAAAGCAGGAAGAAAATGAATATCGGCAGCAGCGCCAGCGCGACCTCTTCAAGATACGTCGGCACGGCGCGCAGATATCCCCAGCCGAGGCTTGCGGAATTTTTAAACTCGTTTATGACTATCGAGGCCTGCGCGTTCGCGCCGTCCTTATACACGAAGCCGAGCAGCAGCACGGCAAGTATCGGGCCTATTGAGCACGGATGGACGCCACACCGACGCCAAGCGCCATGATGAACGGAACCGTCATCGGTCCCGTAGTAACGCCGCCGGAATCGAAGGCAACAGAAAGAAAGCCCGCGTCCGTAAACGCCGCCAGCGCGAAAACAATGGCATAAAACGCCATCAGCAGCCAGCGCAGCGGTATACCCAGCAGTATGCGCAGCATGCTGACGAGCAGGAACATGCCCACTCCGGCCGAAACCGCAATTATAAGCACCGTCGTGTCTATCGCGGGAACATTCGCCGCAAGGACCTGAAGATCAGGCTCCGCCATAGTTATGATGAAGCCCAGGACAAAGCTCAGCAGCAGAATGAGCCACAGCTTGCGCGTCTGCGTCATTTTTGAGCCGATCTGCGTTCCTATCTGGCTCATGGCCGTATCCGCACCGAGCGAGAACAGCCCCATGCCGACGATTATCATTATCGCTCCGATAACAAAGGCCAGCATGATGCCGTTATCTATCGGCACAAAAAACAGACACAGTACCGCCACTATGATCGTTATCGGCAGCACGGAAGCGACCGACTCTCTCATTTTTTCCCTTAGAAGATTATTCCTTACCAATATAAGCCCCCCGTCAACACAATTTTGAATTATTCATATGCCTCCCAGCTCCGTCATTCAATAAGCATCGCGTCGCCAAAGCTGAAGAAGCGATATTTTTCCTTCACTGCAATTTTATACGCCCTGAGGACATTTTCACGTCCGGCAAGGGCCGAAACGAGCATGATGAGCGTACTTTCCGGAAGATGGAAATTCGTCACGAGCGCGTCTATGCATTTGAATTTATAGCCAGGATAAATATATATATTGATCCAGTCGGAAAATTCGCGCAGCATGCCGTTTTCATCGGAAACGGCCTCAAGCGTGCGGCAGCTCGTTGTGCCAACGGCGACGATACGCCGTCCCTCACGCTTTGCACGGTTTATTCTTTCGGCTGTCGAGGCATCCACAACGCAGTATTCGGCATGCATCTCGTGCTCCTCCACCTCGTCCTCCTTGACCGGTCTGAAGGTTCCAAGGCCGACGTGCAGTGTGAGATAGCATATCTCAACGCCCTTTTCCGCCAGCTGTTCAAGCAGCTCCTTTGTAAAATGCAGTCCCGCAGTCGGCGCGGCAGCAGAGCCGGGGTGTCTTGAATACACAGTCTGGTAGCGCTCGGCATTTTTCAGCTCTTCCTTTATATACGGCGGCAGAGGCATTCTGCCGAGCTCCTCGAGTATTTCCATGAATATGCCGTCGTAATCAAAACGTATGAGACGGTTGCCGCCGGGAAGCTTATCAAGTACCTCGGCGTTCAGCCTTCCCTCGCCGAAGCTCAGTTTCACGCCCGGCTCCGTTTTGCGTCCCGGTCTGGTGAGACATTCCCAGATTCCGCCGCCCTTATCATTCAAAAGCAGCACCTCAACGGCTCCGCCCGTCTCCCGCTTGCCGAAAAGCCGCGCCGGGATCACGCGCGAATCGTTCAGTACCAGGCAGTCGCCCGCACGCAAAAGCTCCGGCAGCTCATAAAACATGTGGTGCTCAACTTTGCCTGTTTTCCTGTCAAGCCGCATGAGGCGCGAGTGGTCGCGCCGCTCAAGCGGAGTTTGAGCTATCTGCTCAGGGGGGAGATCATAATAAAAATCGCTTGTTTTCATCCTACAGCTACTCCAGTAAAGTAAAATTCAAGTATGTCCTTATATCCGAGACCCTTTT
>CAKTED010000083.1 GCA_934546725.1 uncultured Oscillospiraceae bacterium
TTGCGGGTTTAGCGCAGACTGACATAAGCGCCCCGGAGCGGGACGGTTATGTGAATCTGCGAGAGGAAGATTGCCCTTGCGGGCGGGCGCGGGTTTTGGGACATTACTTGAAAGAGGTGTGGGGGTCATAGAAACGCAGTACGCTGTTGAACTGAGAAACATAACCAAGACCTTTGGCAAGGTCGTGGCAAACAGCAATGTGAGCCTGAACGTGCTGCCGGGCGAGATACTTTCCCTTCTGGGAGAGAACGGCAGCGGAAAAACAACCCTTATGAACATGCTCTCCGGTATTTATTATCCGGACAGCGGAGAAATATTCATAAAGGGCAGGGAAGTTACCATCCGCGACCCGCATGACGCGCTTGCGCTGGGCATAGGCATGATCCACCAGCATTTCAAGCTCGTTGACGTTTTTACCGCGGCGGAAAACGTTGCCCTCGGTCTTGAGGAAAAGGGCAGGTTTGACATTAAGAGCATTTCCGCCAGGGTGAAGGAAATATGCGACAGATACGGCTTTGACATAAACCCCGCTCAGAAGGTTTATGATATGTCCGTTTCGCAGAAGCAGACGGTTGAGATTGTCAAGGTGCTCTATCGCGGCGCGGATATCCTCATCCTCGACGAGCCGACGGCGGTGCTCACGCCGCAGGAGACGGACAGGCTCTTCTCAGTTATCCGCAACATGAAGGCGGACGGCAAGTCCATAATCATCATCACACATAAGCTGCACGAGGTGCTGAGCGTTTCGGACCGCGTTTCCATCCTGCGCAAGGGCGAATATATCGGCACCGTGGATACGAAGGACGCAACGGAGCTTTCGCTTACGGAGATGATGGTCGGCCAGAAGGTCAGCCTGGATATCGAGCGCCCCGAGCCGGTCGATCCAGTAAAGCGCATAAGCGTAAAAAATCTTTCCTGCCGCAATCATGAGGGCGTGAAGGTGCTCGATAATATCAGCTTCGACGCCTATTCCGGCGAGATACTCGGCATCGCCGGCATATCCGGCTGCGGACAGAAGGAGCTGCTTGAGGCGATAGCCGGTCTGCAGGGCACGATGTCCGGCAGCAGCATAGAGTTCTACCCGCCCGGAGAGGAGAGCTCGCCGAAGCAGCTTATCGGCAAAAGTCCGAAGAGGATCCGCGATTACGGCGTTTCGCTTTCCTTCGTCCCGGAGGACCGGCTGGGCATGGGCCTTGTCGGCTCCATGGGCATGACGGGCAATATGATGCTCAAAAGCTACTCGAACGGCCACTCTTTCTTCCTCCAGCGCAGGGAGCCGAAGGAGCTTGCGGAGCATATAAAGGACGAGCTTGGTGTGGCAACGCCGGGAATAAATACTCCCGTGCGCCGTCTTTCGGGCGGCAACGTGCAGAAGGTGCTCGTGGGCCGCGAGATAGCCTCGGCGCCCACCGTGCTCATGACGGCCTACGCCGTAAGAGGTTTGGATATAAATACGTCCTATACGATATATCATCTGCTCAACGAGCAGAAGAAGAGTGGTGTTGCCGTCATATATGTCGGCGAGGACCTTGATGTTCTGCTGGAGCTGTGCGACAGGATACTTGTTCTCTGCGCCGGCAGGCTCAACGGTATCGTTGACGCGCGAAAGACCAGCAAGGAAGAAATAGGCCTGCTCATGACGAATATAAGAGAGGGAGGCGCTACTGGTGAATAAAAAGAATCAGCTCAAAAGAGCCGGCGAGCCTCTCGTGAGGATCGTAAAGCGCGAGGGCGTGCCGCTGTGGCGTGCCTGGGGAGTTAGGATCGCGGCGGTCATACTGGCACTGCTCGTCTGCGCGCTGTTTATCTATTTCATAACGGGGCTGAACCCCATCCAGGTTTACAGCGTAATGTTCCAGGGCTCCTTCAAGTCAAAATACAAGGTCCTCTGTACGCTGAGAGACACTGCGCTGCTGCTCGGCATCGGCATAGCGCTTGCTCCGGCCTTCAAGATGCGCTTCTGGAACATCGGAGCGGAGGGACAGGTTCTGATGGGCGGCCTTGCAACGGCCGTTGTAATGATCTACTGCAACAGTCTGCCGACCTGGCTGCTGTTCATACTCATGATCGTGGCCAGTATCGCGGCAGGAGCGCTTTGGGGGCTGATCCCCGCCATCTTCAAGGCGAAGTGGAACACGAACGAAACGCTCTTCACCCTTATGATGAACTACGTTGCCATAAACATCGTCCTTTGCGTAACGAATATCTGGCGCGGCGAAAAGTCCGCCATGGGCATGATAAACATGCATACGAAGGCAGGCTGGTTCCCGGAGATATTCGGTTACAGATTCTCGCTGAATATAATTCTCATCTTTGCGCTGATGATAGCCATGTTCGTTTACCTCAAGTACAGCAAGCAGGGCTATGAGATAGCGGTCGTGGGCGAATCGGAAAATACTGCCAGGTACGCGGGCATAAACGTTAAAAAGGTCATTATCCGCACGATGATAATTTCCGGCGCGATCTGCGGCATCTGCGGCTTCATAACGGTTGCCGGCAAGGATCAGACCATCTCCACCTCCACGTCCGGCGGCTATGGCTTCACGGCCATAATCGTCACCTGGATGGCGAAGTTCAACACCTTCTATATGGCGATAATGTCCTTCCTGCTCATCTTCCTGAATAACGGCGCGGCGCAGATAGCCTCGGCCTATACCTCGCTCAACGATTACGCGGCGTCCATCATTACGGGCATAATCCTGTTCTTCATTCTTGGCAGCGAATTTTTCATCAATTACAGACTTGTGTTTCGCGGCAAGGCGGCAAAGGAGGCAAGGAGCAAATGACAACTCTTATCGCATGGATCAACCGCGCCGTATGGTTCGGCACCGTCATCATGTTCGCCTCTCTCGGCGAGATATTGACGG
Organism: uncultured Oscillospiraceae bacterium; assembly: GCA_934546725.1. Classification (GTDB taxonomy): domain Bacteria; phylum Bacillota; class Clostridia; order Oscillospirales; family Oscillospiraceae; genus RGIG6375. The sequence continues at coordinate 2,868 of CAKTED010000083.1, forward strand.
AAAAATCGGGTAACCTCAACCTTGGCGTGCCGGGTATCATGTTCCTCGGCGGCTTTTCAGGCTTCGCCGGAGCGTATTTTTACGAAAACTCCGTGGCCTCGCCAAATGCGGCGCTCAGCATAATTATTGCGCTCATATGTGCCTTTGCGGCGGCGGCGCTCGGCGGTCTCATTTACAGCTTTCTCACGATAAGTCTGAGAGCCAACCAGAACGTTACCGGCCTTTCGCTCACAATATTCGGAACCGGCATAGCGAACTTCTTCGGTGTGCGCGTGCTCAACGGCGGCACCTCTGTCAAGGCGACGTTTGCAAACGGCGTTTTCACGGCCAAGATCCCGGTACTGAGCAAAATAAGCGTTATCGGCGACGCGTTATTCTCCTACGGCTTCATGGTTTACGTCGCCGTTGTGCTGGCGATACTTATCCACCGCTTTCTGTACAGGACCCGTGCGGGACTCAATCTGCGTGCCGTCGGCGAAAACCCCGCCACGGCAGACGCCGCCGGAATAAGCGTTACGAAATACAAATATCTTGCCACCTGCATCGGAGCGGGAATCACCGGCCTTGGTGGAGTGTACTATGTTCTTGACTACGGCTACGGCACATGGTCGACCGCGAACTCCATTGAGGCTCTCGGCTGGCTTGCCGTTGCGCTCGTTATTTTCGCAACATGGAAGCCGCTGAACATAATCTGGGGCTCGTATCTCTTCGGCATGTTCTACTGGCTGTATAACTACCTGCCCTCGATTCTGGGCATAACGCTTCCAAACTATGCAACGCAGCTTATTCAGATCGTACCCTACCTCGTAACGATAGTCGTGCTGGTATTCGTAAGCTTTCGCAAAAAGCGCGAAAATCAGCCGCCCGCAAGCCTCGGTCTTGCATATTTCCGAGAAGAGCGCTGAGAGGTCAGCCTGCAAAAAACTTTTCCGCGAGAGCGTGTCGATAAAATCGGTAACGCTCAAAAACCCCGCCGCAGTATCGGTCAGATACCGCGGCGGGGTGTTTTTTGCAATATTTTCAGTTACAGTCTGGCCGCGATGCGCGCAGCAGGCGGGCGCTTTACCTTCATCGCGCCCTTCGGGCAGAATTCCTGACAGCAGAAGCAGCGGATGCATTTCTTTTTATCAATGTGTGCCTTACCGCCGACGATGCTTATGGCGGAGGCGGGGCACATTTTTGCGCATACGCCGCAGCCGACGCACTCGGCAGGGTGCAGCTTCGGCGAGGAGCGCAGCAGCGCGCCGGCGGCCCGGCTGAGCAGACGAGATACGGGGTTGGTCCCCCGCCCGGTAAAGAGCAGACCGTTGTGTACGGCAAGGGTCTTGAAGTCGGGCAGCATAAGCTCCTCAAGCGGTCCGCAGATATTGAGCTTTTCGTGCGTTTCCGGGGCAAGCCCCCGGCGGTATGCCGCCTCGAGCGTGGGCACCCTGTCGCGGTCAAGTCCTATGAGCGCGGCACAGGCAAGGTCGAGGCTGTATGTTGAGAACGACGCAAGCAGCGCATTGAGTCTGCGCGGCGTTCCGGCGGTGGGGCCGTTGCCCTCCATGCCCACGATGGCATCCGCGATGCACAGACGGGGCCTGAAATATTCGTTGAGGTCAACGAGCATATCGGCAAAATCCGGATAGTCCGGGAACTTGTAGTGATACTCCGGCTTCATAATGCCCGGTATCGCGCCGAAAAGGTTCTTTACCGCGGCGGACATGCCCATCATGCCGTGAGACTTGAGCTTGCAGATGTCTATGATCGCGTCGGCATCAAGCAGATATGAGGTACAGGTAAAGCGCTTCAGCACCTTTGCCTCGGGAAACTCCACCTCCGTCTGCCGGAAGTTTGAATTAAGCTCCGCTCCGGCCTTTTCGGCCATTCTCATGCCGGTGGAGTTATAAACGATGTTCAGGTAAGCGCTGCTGTACAGGCCGCCGGGGCTGTCCCCGACGACAACGGAGGCGCCGCGCTCGAGCAGCAGCTCCGTCAGCGCGGTGACGATCATGGGATGCGTCGTCCCGGCGCTGTCCGGCTTCATTGCCGTGACGAGATTGGCCTTAATGATTATCTTCATCCCGGGCTTTACCCAGCCAAGCCCGTCTATCGGCTCGAGCAGGCGGACAAGGGCGCTTTTTGCCTCGGAATAGTCATCGCAGCGGATGACGGATACGTCGTATTGTGCTATAATAACATCACCTTACTTTATGAAAAGTTTAAATTAAAATCGTATAAATGTCAACTGGGAAGAAATGAACATGGGAGAGAGCCGAAGCCCCGTTTAATACGGATGAGGGCGGAAGTCGGTCGTATCATGGGAGAATGATGAAAATGGATATGAAAAAAATAATCGAAACGTTTGAAGGGGAAGGTTTCGCGGTGAGCTTTTTTGAAAGCGGCGGCGAGGCCGTCAGCTATCTCTGTTCAAAACTGCGGGGAAAAAGCGTGGGCATCGGCGGTAGTATGACGGTGGAACAGCTTGGGCTTTATGACGCGCTGAGCACGGAAAGCACGGTTTACTGGCACTGGAAGCAGCCCGCGGACGAGGCGAGGGAGAAGGCCGCAGGGGCACAGGCATATATTTCCTCGGCCAACGCCATTGCCGGGACGGGCGAGATAGTGAATATCGACGGCAACGGCAACCGCGTGGCCTCGCTCAGCTACGGCCATGAGGAGGTTTATATCGTCGCGGGTGTAAATAAGCTCACGGAGGAGCTCGGCAGCGCGATTTTTCGCGCGCGCAACATTGCCGCGCCGCTGAACGCGAGAAAACGCGGCCACAAAACGCCATGTGCGGTGGGCGGCGAGCCGCGCTGTTATGACTGTCACTCGCCGGAGCGTATCTGCCGTGTAACGTCAATAATAAACCGTCCGCCGAACTGCGTCGGAACAATGGAGCTTGTGCTGATAAACGAGGAGCTGGGCTTCTGAATGCGGCCTTCACCGCTGCGTTTGACAAAGTGGCCGCGCTTTGATAGAATCGAAAAAAAGATATCGGAAGGCGGGGAAGAGAAATGAAGACGCTTGTTTTATCCTGCAATACCGGCGGGGGGCATAATTCCGCCGCGGCCGCGATAGCCCAGGCGGCGGAGGACCTAGGCTGGCAGGCGGAGGTCAGGGACTTTATGACATTCTCGGACGGATGGTTTTCGCGCCGGGTCGGCGGGACATATGTGTGGATAGTGAAGCATATGCCGATCATTTTCGGCGCAATGTACAGGCTCGGCGGCGCGATAAGCTCGCCGAAGCGCAAGTCGCCGGTATACTATGCCAACAGGAAGCTGGCCGCACGGCTGGAGAGCTACCTTTCAGAAGAACCCTGCGACGCGATATTCGTGCCGCATCTTTTCCCGGCCGAGGCGCTTACATATCTTCGCTCCGAAGGACGGCTCGGCATACCCGTAATAGCCGTGGCAACGGATTATACCTGCATCCCCTTCTGGGAGGAGACGGACTGCGACCTGTATGCCATACCGCATGAGGCGCTTGCGGCAGAGTTTATCCGGCACGGAGTGGACGGTGAAAGACTGGCCGTAACCGGTATACCGCTGCGGCGCGAGTTTACAGCTCTGCCAGACAGGTCTGGCGCGCGGAAAATGCTCGGCCTGCCGGAGAGTGGAACGATCCACCTTATCATGAGCGGGAGCATGGGCTTCGGCCGCGTTGAGTATATGGCGGCGAAGCTCGGAAGGAGCATGCGCCCCGGCGACAGTATGGTAATAATATGCGGAAGCGACGAAAGACTTCGCCGTTCGCTCGAAAGGCGCTTTTCCGGCGCGGAAAACGTGTTTGTAGAGGGCTATACCGATAAGGTGGCGGCATATCTCGCGGCATGCGATGTGGTTTACACCAAACCGGGAGGGCTGAGCAGCACCGAGGCCGCCGCCGCGAGGACGGCGCTGGTGCATACCTCGCCGATTCCGGGCTGCGAGACCGTGAACGCTGCTTTCTTTTCGGCCCTTGGCATGTCCGCCGCGCCGAAGGGCGTGATGAAACAGCTGCGGGCGGGGCTGGAGCTTGCGCAAAGTCCCGAAAAGCGGCGCGCGATGATAAGCGCGCAGAAGAAAAACATTGCGCCGGACTCGGCCGAAAGAGTCGTCCGGCTCGCGCTGCGTTTTGAAAGGACGGAAAG
>CAKTED010000084.1 GCA_934546725.1 uncultured Oscillospiraceae bacterium
GATCGGCTTCTCCCGGCTTTATCTGTATGTACATTTTCCGTCGGATGTACTGGCGTCAGTGGTCATCGGTACGCTTATCGGAGGAATAACGGTCCGGGCCGTCAAAAAAGTAAAGGCGCTGTCACCCAATACCGCAAAATCCTGATAAGGTCGCGCAAACCGGCAAAAGGGACTGTCGAAAAAGCTTTGTTTGCAGGGCCGGTATGCAATGACCTCGCAGAGTTCCGTCATCCGCAGATGACGGAATAAAGTTAAATCCCGTTTTTTCCGGGGGCGCCCTCCAGAGGGGCTTCTCTTGCCCCTTCGGGGCAATTCACCTTCTGTACCTCGGAAAAAACTCTTCTCAGCCCGCAAGTGTGCGAGCAGAGCGAGTGCGCGCGGCGGGCTGCATCTCTTCGCGGAAATGCTTGCATTTCTGCGAGAGCGTGTCGACTTTATCGACACGCTCAGAGGCTGTCTCTTTATGGGAGACAGCCTCTTTATATATGTAATTGTCCGGCAAAACTGAACGCTGGGATCACGGCTCCCCGATGAAGCTTTCGATGGCGCTGCGCAGCTTTGAATAGCGGATGACAAAATGGATGGCCGGCGCGTTTCCCTTTGAGATCATTGCCCAGCGGCCCGCGTGTACGGAGATCGAGATATTGTGAAAATCCGTACTGCACGGGATGATGGAATAGCCGGGGTGAGTCCGGGCGTATTCTTTCGCCTGCTCCAGGTGGAGGCGGTATTCTTCAAAGGTGTAGCGTATATCCTTCGGAAAGAACAGCGTGGAGAGCGGAAGCGCGGGCGCGGATCGGGAAAATTCTTCCTGTGTCAGCACGGGGAAGGAATCGGCTATGGGGCTGTGCGAGAGAATCTGCTCCATGTGCGCGCGCTGCACTGCGGCGTGATCAAGTACACGCTGCTGCTCCGCGGCGGTCAGGCCGTGTGCAGAAAGCATGGCGGACAGCGTTTCTGCGCGAAGCGTTCCCAACGGCGGCGCAGAGAGAACACGGCAGCGCGGCCCGATATTCTGCGTACTGGCAAGCTGGAACGCATGGAACGCAGCAGCCTGCCCCTCCCGGTAAATTTCCATAAGCGGCAGCGCCTTTTTCCAGATGGCGGCGGCACGTTCGCGGAAATAGCGCAGAGCCTCGCCGCCCTTGACCAGCTCATAGCGCCCGTGCTCATGCGCTCCGGCAATGCATTCGCCGGAAAGCGCCGCGCTGCCGGAAACGTTGAGAAAATGGCAGTATACATTGTTTTGCACGCCCTTGAGGTAGCACGGCGTGATCTGCCCCGTCATATACAGCGGGATCCAGCCCTCCAGTCCCAGCATCAGCTCGTGAAAGGGACGATCCAGATTGTGTACCACATTCAGGTGCAGCCCTTTTTTCAGCAGCACGGCCAGGCCAAACATATACTTTTTTGTAAAGTCCCGATCCTGCGCCATGTCATCCATAGGCATATCGCTGCACAGGAAAACCGGCGCGTCCGATTTACCCAGTGCCGTTGCCTTGAGAAAATCCAGCTCCCCGCTTTTCATCGCCTCAAGCCCGTAATAGCTCCTGCTAAGCGGGAGCTGAAACGGCACGGTGGGAACCTTCATATCATCAAAGCGGATGGCGCGGGTATATTCGTTTAAATCAAACTCGTCCAGCTGCTTCAGAAAAGCGGCGACGTCATCGATTCGCTCCGCGTTGTGCCCGCCGAGCCATTGAATCAGACTGCGGTAAAGAGCCTCGCTTTCCAGCCCGGACGCATCGACGCCGATCAGCTCGGCGAGTATCGCGCGTTCCGCCGGAGCGTCGCAGCGGCGGATGACAAAGTCGGCGACAGCGGAGGCAAAGCGCTCGGGATCGGCGGGGCGGCGCTGGCCGCTGCGTATGCGCGAGAGATACGAGGCGTCGTAATTGGTGCTGCGGGCCAGGTCGGAGACGCTGATGGAAAAGGTCATCAGCAGGCTGTTAAGATTGCGGCGCAGAAGCTCCGCGTCAAAGTCGCTTTCAGGAGGAAAGAGGCTCAGCCTTTCGCGCACTGCCTCTTCCGTAAGAGAGGCTATCCCACGCGCGGCGGCAAGCCGGGCAATGCCGGAAATGAGCTTTTCGCACTCGGCGGCGTTTTTCGGCTCGCGCTCGCCGCTGCGATAGCGGCTTACGGTGGCCGGAGAGAGTCCGCAGGCCTCGGCAAGCTCCCGGCCGGAGCAGTTAAGCTGCGATACATATTCGTTAAGCTGATCCCTGAACATATGGCTTTTTCCTCCCGGACAGGCAATATCAGGCTCATTATACAATACTTCCCACAGAAAGAAAAGAAATTTCCGCTCTGTCCGTGACAAAGCAGAAACGCATGATGAAAGCGGCGCCTTCTTCTGATAAAATGAGAAACAGGAATATATCCCCATTGGTTCCATTTATTTATAGAAGGGAAGGAAATGCTATGAAAAAACGAATGACAGGCGTCCTGCTGGCCGTCTGCCTGTGCCTGACGCTTTTGCCGACGGGGGTGTTCGCGGCATATGAACCGCCCACGGAGGTCGGCAATGTCGCCGTCTCCGTCACGGCCCCCACGGTGGGGAGCGCGATCGCGGCATCTGAGCCAACGGTCGAGGCCGGTCAGCCGTACTTTCTGGACAGCGGCAGCTGGACCCGTGTAGCCGCCGAGGGCTGCGCGGCGAATGTTGACGGCTGGGGCTCCGGTGGAGAGACCTTTGCGGACGGCAGCTGGTACCTGCTGAGCGCCAGACTGCTGCTGGATTACGGCTATGTTTATGCCGAAAGCGTGACGGCGGCGGTTCCCGGCGCCGAAAGGATCGAAGTCAGGAGATACAGGGACGATTCCGTTTTTGTTTCCGCGTGGTTCAAAGTGGGCAGTCCTGCGGCAGCGGCGAATATTGACAGCGTTTCGGTCTCCGATATACCGACGGAGCGCAGGGATAAGGTCGGCGACTGGACGGACGCCATCCAGAAGGCAGCGGTCAGCGAAAATTGCAGGATATCCTATGCCTCTCTTTATGAGTGGGACAGCAAGGACAATTACTGGAGTGCCTGTTACAGTTCCGATACCACCGACGGCGCAAAAATCTACGGTACAAGGCTGACCGTCAACACCACGCCGGGGCATGTCTTTACCGACAGCACCACCGTCACGGTAAGCGGCGGCAATGCCGAAATTGTGGAGCGCAGCATGGATGAGCTGAAGGTTTTCGTGCCCTTCGGCAATGTGACCGTCAGCAGCGTTGAGGTGGAAAGCGACACCTGGCCCATAGACGGCAATACGATCCGCAAGGATGCGGAAAACTTCTCCATCGATGCGGAATACCTGGGCTATACGCTGGAATCCGCGCGCTTCCAGATCAAAGACGCGGGCGGAGAATACCGCGACCTGAACGGGAACGAGACACGGTTCAGCGGTTACAGCGATTACCGCGTCATCGCCGTGCTGAAGGCCAGAGACTACGCGTCCTTTGCCGACAGCGTTACCGGCGACTTCAACGGAAAAAGCGGCGTGACCTGCGAGATAAGCGACGGCGGCAAAACCTGCACCGTCACACGCGGCTGCGCCGTTTATGATCCGGTTTATACATATCCCGCAAACAATCCCAATAACCATATCAACGGCGTTGACATCTACCGCCCTGACCCCAAAGCGGGCGAAAAGCGCGTACTGGGCGAATTTGCGCCGACGGCCGGACAGGTAAGACTGGCGGGCGCTAACGCAAATACGGGCTGGTATGAGGTGCCCTATGTGGGAAGTACCACAAGGCTGAAAACGCTGGGGGCCGACGATACCTTTGAGGCGGGGAAAATATATCTCTCCACTCTGAGGCTGAGCAATCAGGACGGATACCGTTTTGGCGAGGGCTTCACCGTTTCCTTCAGGCAGCCGGACGGCTCGCTCAGCAATTACGCCCTGATGGACTGCACAAGGGATAGCGCAAGAGAAAAAGAGTACAGCATCTGGTATACCGTGGGCGAGGTGACGCAGCAGGCCATAACGCAGGTCGCCATAACCGGCCCGGAGCCGGAAAACGGCACGATCGATACCTCTGACCTCAGCAAATTCCAGGCAGGCGGCGTGACGGTGACCTCCGCAAGCTATTATTCCTACGGCTATCTGAATCTGACGCTCCAGCCCCGGTCCGGCCATTACTTCGGGCGCACGGTGACCGTGACGTATAACGGAAAGAGCGCGGAGGTTTCCGATTCGTTCCTCAGCGGACAGCGCTTTGACGTAAAGTATGCCCGCGTGAATTATAACGATACTCCGGCGGTCGACGTAACCGTTTCCGGTATCACGGCCATGGGCAGAGCCTATGACGGTACCACCGTGGCCGCGCTCACCGGCGGCACGCTGGACGGCGTGGCCGAAGGCGACGATGTGAGTCTTGATATGACCGGCGTTACAGCCGCCTTTGCTGACGGAAACGTCGGAACGGCGAAGCCCGTAACCGTCACAGGCAAGCCTGGGCTTACGGGTGCTGACGCCGGTAAATATACCCTGATCCAACCCGACCTCAGCGGTCTTACGGCGGACATTACCCCCTGCGAGAGCTTTACCGATGCCACCGAAAGAAACCAGACCATCCGGGTGGGCGGGAGCAGCTTCTCTGAGCCGCGTTTCACCGGCGTGACCGTGGGCGGCTCGGCCGAGGCCGTAGACGGCGATGTGGTATATACGCTTGAGCGGAATACGGCGGAGCCTGCCGACATTGCCGCCGCGCTGAAGGAGCTGAAGGCCGGAGAAAAGCTCGAGATCGGCTATACCTTCACCGCGAAGGGCACTTATAAAGGTACCGCGAAGGGGACCGTCACCGTTACCGCGCAGGAATATACCGGGGGTTCCTCAGGCTCTCAGAGCTATGCGGTCAATGTGACAGCCGCCGAGCACGGCAGCGTGACGGCTGACCGGCGTTATGCCGGACGCGGCGATACCGTTACGATCACGGTGAAGCCGGACAGCGGCTATGTGCTGAAGACCGTAACAGTTACCGACGTAAACGGCAATGAGCTGGAGCTTACGGATAAGGGCAACGGTACATATACCTTTACCATGCCCTCCGGCAGGGTCGAGGTCCGGGCAGGCTTTGCGGAGGATAACGGCGCTCAGGGCCTCTTTGCGGATGTCCCGGCGGACAGCTATTATTACGATGCGGTCAGGTGGGCCGTCGAAGCGGATATCACCGGCGGCGTTGGCGGCGGGCTGTTTGCACCCGATAGCGCCTGCACCCGCGCGCAGGCCGTGACCTTCCTCTGGCGCGCGGCAGGCTCTCCGACAGTCGAAAGCACGGGCGGCTTTGCTGATGTTGCCGGTGACAGCTATTACGCGCAGGCCGTGGCCTGGGCCGTTAAAAACGGCATTACGGACGGGACCGGACCCGAGCTGTTTTCTCCCGACGCGGACTGCACCCGCGCTCAGATCGCCGCCTTCCTGTACCGCTATATGCAGTCCAGAGGCGAGGGCTTTACAGGCGCATGGATGTTCCAGCTCCCGTTCACCGATGTACCCGAGTGGTGCTATGAGGCTGTCGCCTGGTGCTATATGAAGGGCGTGACCGACGGCACCTCCGCAGCGACCTTCTCTCCCGATGCCGACTGCACGAGAGCGCAGATACTTACCTTCCTTTACCGCTGCATGGGCTGAGCGTCAGAGCGTAAATTTGCGGCAAACGTATAAAAACAGGGCCACTCCGCGAGGAGTGGCCCTGTTTTTGTATAACGAAAACCCCACGCCGGGGGTTGTTTATTTATAATTCGACAACTGCCGAACATAACAACAATCTGCATTGATCAGACATTTCTCTCTGCTGATTTGCTTTATTCCTTATGAAGCGATTCTGTCCTCAAACTGGCTGTTATACAGGTCGGCGTAGAAGCCGCCGCGCTGCATCAGCTCCTCATGCGTTCCGCTCTCAATCACATCGCCGTCGCGCATGACAAGGATAATATCCGCCGTAGTGCCGGCGGTCTTGATAAGCGTTGTCAGCTCGGTCATATAATCTGGCAGACGCAGATCAAAATAGACCTGTATCACAACGAACACCAGGCAAAGAAGCGCCATCATTTTTTCTTTTAGACGCATGTTTTTCAGCAGGTTGATCATGGTTATCTCCTATTCTTTCGTTGAAAGTCCGTTTCTTCGGATCTCTTCGATATTCACAAGTCTGTCGACATGAACGGATACGATTCCGGTTTTAAGTCCTCGGCATCGACAAATATCTCCCGCCGTATTGCTGTCCGGATTATTTGCGATAAACATCAGAATATCAATGGCCATAGGCGGAAGCCCCGTATCCTTGCAGATGGCCTGCAGCGCAGTATGATACGCTTCGATAAATCGGTTTGCACTATTGAACATCTTCGATGCGGTGCAGTTCCAATTATTCATGGTTACCCTCCAATTATAGAAACTCTAATATTAGAATATCTGCCATGCTATCAGCTTTTCCGGTGGCTGTCAATAGATTTTCAAAAAATCCTGTCTTTTTCTGAATTTTCAAAATCCCGAAAAAACATGGTATGCCCTCCTGATTTATGTGATTTGCAATGTCTTTTTGATGAACTCCGTAATGTACCGCTCCATATGGTCGGCGGGGATCTGCATATTCTCTCCAATCCATGCAGCAACCACGCGTGTGCAGCCTCCCATAATATATTCGGAAAGGAAGCGAATCTTTTCCTCGGAAGCGTCGGGATCGGCATTTGCGATCAGCTGATTGATCTGGGGCAGCACAAATACCAGCAGCTTTTTCGTGAACTGCTCGGTAAACTCCCGGTTGCGAGCTACCTGAACCAGCTCTTTATTTTCGGAGAGGATGCGGAATACGCTGGTGAAGAAGTCCGGCATTTCGGAACCGGTAGCCTGCGTTTCCTCGAAAAGTGTATGGAGCTTGTCGATAAATTCATCCTGCGTCTTTTCAAACAGATCATATACATCCCGATCGTAGTTGTAGACAGGGCCCCGGTTCAC